>JBDHRZ010000034.1:0-14021 GCA_039807845.1 Rhodoferax sp. | reverse complement strand
TGAGATTGCCTTGCTGGTGGTTTGGAGCGTCACGATCTTGCCAGCACTCTATCGGCGCAGGAGCCCGGAAACCCGCGCCCGGCGGGCTGAGCCGTCCTGCTGGTGAGCATGATGGCTGGCCCCCGGCAGGTGTCAAATTTCAGGCTATAGCCCGCATGAAATATAGATTCTTTGCTTTCGATTTATGAAAGTACCAACGGAAATACCAACAAAACCGAAAGTGACCCCTCAAAGGCCTGACCAAGGCAGTTTACATGCTGCCTGCCGGGTGCCTCACCCCACCTTGGGCACCATCACCGTGCGCTCCAGCAGCGCCACCACTACCCGCCGCCGCTGGCAGTCTGGCCCGTTCAGGACGTGCGCCAGTCTTACCGCGCGCTCGATGGGGGTGATGGCCTGCACCCTGGCCGGTCGGCTCGCTGCCTCCAGAGCCGACAGTCGCTGTTCAATCCGCATCACCATCCTCCTCGCGCAGAACCCTCTCGGGGTCGTCGGCCACTGGGCGCAGGTAGTGGTCGTGTCCGCACGCCACGCGATGCAGCAGCGCGGTCAACGGATCATCCGGCCTCCTGGGGGCTGACCTGATTGCGGATGGCTCTACCGCCACGCCCAAAAGATCCACAAAGATCGGGCGAACCGGCTGCCCCGGCGCTGTTCTGGCAAGTGCCTGCTCCCGGGACTCACCATGCTGCGGGATCACGATGGCGTATTCCGCACCATGAATGCCAGCCTGGGCTTCCAATGCCTCGATCCGTTTTTCAAGCATCACCATCTTCCTTGTGCTGGGCATCCACGAAGTTCACACGGAAAACGCCCACCGGTTGCTCACCGTACTGCGCCATGTAGTCTGCCACCTTCTGCTTGGCGTCCTCCCCTGGCAGCGCGACGACGTAGCAATTGCGGCGATTCGGTGCCTGCGCTTCCAGCGCCTTCACGCGGGCATCAAGGTTTGCCACGGCTTTCCTCCAGTGCCTTCACGCGACGTTCCAACTCGTCCACTTCCGCCACACGCGCCAAGGTTCCGATTCCTGTCAGCAACTGAGCACCTTGCGATGGCGCAAGACTTCCACCCGCCACGGCTTGCAACACCGCCTGCCCCTTCTCGGTGAGCGTTCCGGAAGGCAGCGCCAGCACGGCAGGCAGCTCCACCGGCTTGATGGCCGGGATGGCCCGCTCGATCAGAACCCTTGCCGCCTGCACGTCGCCCGCGAGCGCCTGCTGCACCAGCACGTCGATGATCTGCGGCACCTGCTTGGCGATGGCCTCGCGCAAGCCCCCGACGGTGCTGGGCACCGCCTTGGGCCTGCCCTTCGGGTTGCCGCTCTCGCCTGCTTTGAACTTCGCCATGTTTTTTCCTGCCAGATCAGGCGTTAACAGAGGCCATGTGCTGCCGCAATGACAGACGCCATGGCGTTCGCTGCGATGATCGGCGATAGGGGGTGTGCCGCAAAACCCTATGTCGGGCGCCTCGAAGAGCCGCAGTCCGCCCCATAAGCGCCGCTACCATCGCCAGATGTCAAACTTTGGTGCTGCACTTGGGTTTCGGCACCCTCGAAATGGCGGGTACAGGTTGATCGAAAAATCGGGATCATGCCCGGGAGGATTGGATGGACGTTTTCGAATTCAGGAAGCAGCTCGTTGATGAGTACGCGCAATTCACGCGCAGCTTCACGCGCATCCGGGCAGACGACATCCGCACCCACGTCGATCAGGAATACGACAGCCAACGCTACTGGCCTGAGCCGCTGATCCAGATCAATCCGAACTTCCGCTCCGGCGGCACGGTCGATGAATTGGTCCAGGCTGGCCAGCTCGATCCAGCGTGCTCCGACATTTTTCGCCTCGGAAAATCGGCCAGTTCTGCAGGCGTCACTTTGCCCCTGCACCAACACCAGGTCGAAGCCATCAGCCTGGCCCTGGCTGGTGAGAGCTATGTGCTGACCACCGGCACCGGCTCGGGCAAGTCGCTGGGTTACTTCATTCCCGTCGTTGACGCCTGCCTCAAAGCTAAGCGGGGCGACCCCACGCCGCGCACGCGCGCCATCGTGATTTACCCGATGAACGCATTGGCCAACTCGCAGCTGGAGGAGCTAAAGAAATTCCTCGGCTCCGACCCTGCCGCGCAGGCGGTCAGTTTCGGCCGCTACACCGGGCAGGAATCCGACGCCGAACGGCAGGCCATGGCCGCCAATCCGCCAGACATCCTTCTGACGAACTTCATGATGCTCGAACTGCTCATGACCCGTCAGAGCGACATCGACAAGGCCGTCATGCGCAACGCCAGGGGTCTGCGCTTTCTCGTACTCGACGAGCTGCACACCTACCGCGGCCGGCAGGGCGCCGACGTGGCCTTGCTGGTGCGTCGCGTGCGCGAGGCATTGGCAGACCAACTCATCTGCATCGGCACCTCCGCCACCATGGCATCCGAGGGCACCCAGATGCAGCGCAACGCCGTGGTCGCAGATGTCGCACGGCGCTTGTTCGGCACCCCCATTGCCGACCGAAACGTCATCACGGAGACCCTGCGCCGCACCACACCCGAAAGCGAAACGCTGCAGAGCGTGCGCCCACGCCTTGGCGCCGCCATCCGTGCGGGTGTGCCCACCACCCTGGACTACGACGCCATGGCCGCCCACCCGGTCTCGGTCTGGGTGGAGTTGACCCTGGGCCTGACCTACGAGGGCGACAAACCCCGCCGCGCCAAACCACGCACCCTGGCCGATGCAGCGCAGTCGCTGAGCGCAGATTCTGGCGAGCCCGTCGAAGCCTGCCTGGCCTATCTGCAGCAGTTCATGCTGCGCGCCTATACCGTCACCGACCAAGCCGGCAAAAGCCTGTTTGCCTTCAAGCTGCACCAATTCATCGCCGGTGGTGGCAAGGTCTACACCACCCTGGAAGCGCTGGGCCATCGCTCCATCACGCTGGACGGGCAGCAGTTCGTCTCCGGCGATGCGCAGCGCCAGCGGCGCTACTTTCACACCCATTTCTGCCGCGACTGCGGGCAGGAATACCTCCCCGTCTGGGATACCGACAGTCCCGAGGGGCGCAGGTTCGATGTGCGCAACATCGATGAGCGCCAGCACGAAGACGAGCAAGTCAAGTTCGGCTTCCTGATGCCCGACGGCCACGGCCTGTGGGACCCCGGTGACCTGGAGCGTTACCCCGAGTCCTGGCTTGAAGAACGTGCCGATGGCGAGTGGCGCATCAAGTCGCCCCAGCGCAAGTACCGGCCTCAACCCGTCAAGGTCCGCCCGGACGGCGTGGTGACCCAGGAGCAGGGTCTGCAGGCCTGGTTCATTCCGGGGTCGTTTCGCTTCTGCCTGGCCTGCGGCGTCGCGCACAGCACGGCCGGAAAGGACTCGCTGCGCCTGACCACGCTGTCGGGCGAAGGCCGTAGTTCGGCCACCACCATGCTCACCCTGTCGGCGTTGCGCTATCTGTACGAGCAGGACCAGCAGCTACCTGCCGAGGCCAAGAAGTTGCTGGGCTTTTCCGACAACCGCCAGGACGCCGCCCTGCAGGCGGGGCACTTCAACGACTTCCTGCAAGTGCTGCTGACGCGCGCGGCCCTGCTGTCGGCAGTGCAGAAGGCGGGGCCCCAGGCCCTGTCCGAGCGAGAAGTCGCCAATGCCGTCTTCGAGGCACTCGGCTTTCAGCGTGACGATCCTGCCGTCCGTGCCGAATACATGCAGCAGCCAGAACTCAAGGGCAACACCCGCCGGCAGGTGCAGGAGGCCATGCGCGGCATTCTGGGTTATCGCGCCTACTTCGACCTGCGGCGTGGCTGGCGCTTCAACAACCCGAACCTCGAGCAGTTGGGCCTGATCCGCATCGCTTATCAGGACCTCGAAGACCTGGCGTCCGACGCTGCCGAATGGGCCGAAGCGCCACAGGTCCTGCGGGCCGCCACGCCAGCGGAACGGGCTCGGGTCCTGCACGAGCTGTTCGACTTCATGCGCCAGGGCCTTTGCATTGCCACGCGCTATCTGGACCGCACCGAGCAAGATCAGTTGCGCACCCAGAGCTACGCCAACCTGCGCGAACCCTGGGGTTTTACCGAGGACGAGCGCCCCTTGCCGGCGCGCTGGTTCGTCACCTCGCGACCGCGAGACGAGGCAGACCGCCGCGGTCGACGGCTCCAGGTTGAAGACTCCCTGGTGATCGGCTCCAGCCGTTCGCGCCTGGGTCGCCTGCTGCGTCAGGGCAGCACCTGGGGCGGTGCCAACCCTCATGTCCGTACCATCAGCGACCAGACCTGGTCCGACGTGGTCGGCGCGCTGCTCAAGGCCGCCGAGTCGTACGGCCTAGTGCGCAAGGAAGAGACCGACTTCGGCCAGATCGGCTGGCAGCTCAACGGCACTGCGCTGCTCTGGCAGCTCGGTGATGGCCAGAGCCAGCGCCAGGCCGAGGACAACCCCTTCTTCCGCTCTCTTTACCGCAACATCGCCGGCCTGCTCGACAACCCCGTCCACCAGCTCTTCGACTTCGAGGCTCGCGAGCACACGGCCCAGGTCGAACAGAACGACCGGCTGGAACGCGAGGCGCGCTTTCGCTTTACCGAGAAGGACCGCGACGAATGGCGCCAGACCACGGGGCACGAACTGGAATGGCTACCCGTACTGTTCTGCTCGCCGACCATGGAGCTCGGCGTCGACATCTCCTCGCTCAACACGGTCTACCTGCGCAACGTGCCACCCACACCGGCCAACTACGCCCAGCGCAGCGGACGCGCCGGACGGGCCGGACAACCGGCGTTGGTCATCACCTACTGCGCCTCCCAGAGCCCACACGATCAGTACTACTTCCGCGACCCCGTGCGCATGGTTCACGGCCAGGTCAATGCTCCGACGCTCGATCTCGCCAACCTCGAGCTGATCAAGAGTCACATGCACGCCATCTGGCTGGCGGAAACGGGCAGGCGCCTGGGCAACAGCGTGCGCGACCTGCTGGACATGAACCAGCCCGAGACGCTGCCCATGGCCGAAGACTTGGCCGTCGACCTCGACAAGACCGACGCTCGCCGACGCGCGCATGAGCGAGGCCTGCGCGTGCTGGGCATGCTGACCAGCGAGCTCACGCCCCGGAGCGCCCCCTGGTACACCGACCAGTGGCCGGAGTCGGTGTTCCGGCTTGCCTACCAGGAGTTCGACCGTGCCCTGCAACGCTGGCGCGACCTTTACCGCGCCACCGCTCAGGCCATTACCCTGAACTTCGCCATCGAGAACAACCCGGCCGCCAGCGAGCGCGAACGTCGCGAAGCCCAGCAGCGCCACAACGAAGCCCGCAAGCAGCGCGACCTGCTGCTGGCCGGTGACAGTGCCTTCAACTCGGACTTCTACACCTATCGTTATCTGGCCAGCCAGGGCTTCCTCCCAGGCTACAACTTTCCGCGCCTGCCGCTGCTCGCTTACCTGCCGGCGCGGCGCGGTCATATCGGCCGCGAGAGCTTCCTGTCGCGGCCACGCTTTTTGGCGCTGAGCGAATTCGGGCCCTACAGCCTCATCTATCACGAGGGCAGCCAATACCGCGTCATCAAGGCGTTGCTCACCATCACCGGCCAGGACCAGGTCAGCGAGGGCGCGCGCCTGCCGACCGAAGTCGCGCGACTGTGTCCGGCCTGTGGCTATGGCCACTTTCGCTCCCAGCGCGATGCCGACCGCTGCGTCTCATGCGGCGCCTCGCTCGCCGACGCCCAGGAGGTCAAGAACCTCTACCGCATCGAAAACGTCTCCACCCGCCGTGCCGAGCGCATCACCGCCAACGAGGAAGAGCGCGTGCGCCAGGGCTACGAGATGCAGACTACGCTACAGTTTGCGCAGGCCGAGGGCCGGCTGCAGATGGTCACCACGGTGGTCGAAGACGAGCAAGGCCCCTTGCTGGAACTGCAGTACGGCCCATCCGCCACCGTCTGGCGCATGAACTTCGGCTGGCGTCGCCGCAAGGAAAAGGCCATGCAGGGTTTCATGATGAACCCGGTCACCGGCCACTGGGTTGGCGGTGTCGATGACGGCAGCGGCGAAGCCGAGCCCGACGACGAAGCCCCTCCCGACCGAACCCCGCCGCAGCGCATCGTCCCCTACGTCGAAGACCGCCGCAACATCCTTGTCGTGCGGCCGCACCATCGGCTGGGCGTGCTCGGGACCGAAACCTTGACCACCCTGCAATACGCCCTCAAGCGCGGCATCGAGGCTGTCTACCAGCTCGAAGAAAGTGAGCTGATGGCTGAGCCGCTGCCCACGCGCGACCACCGCCAGTCCATCCTGCTGTTCGAGGCCGCAGAGGGTGGCGCAGGTGTGCTCACGCGCCTGGCCACCGAACCCGAGGCCCTGTCCGCCGTCGCCGCCAAGGCGCTGGAGGTCATGCACTTCATCGCTCCGCCGGCGGGCCAGGCCTGGCTGCGCGAGACGCTCACCGAAGAGCTCGACCAAGCCGGCAAGCCGCTGTGCGAAGCCGGCTGCTACCGCTGCCTGCTGTCCTACTACAACCAGCCCGACCACACCCTCATCGACCGCAAGGATCAGGGCGCGGGTGGTCTGCTGCTCGACATCCTCTGCCGCCTGACACGCGCACAGGCACGCCAGGGCACGCAGGGCCGTGCTCCCGAGGAGCACGACGCACAACTCGCCCGCACCGCCGGCAGCACGCTCGAGCAGGCGTGGCTGGACTATGTCGGACAACACGGCCACCGCAAGCCCGACCGAGGCCAGCACACCATCGCCGCAGCCAACGCCTGCGCCGACTTCTTCTACGACGACCTCAACCTCGCGGTCTTCATCGACGGCCCGCACCACGCGACCGAAACGCAGCGCGCCGCCGACGCGGCCATCGACCGCCGCCTGGACGAGCTGGGCTACCTGGTCGTGCGCTTTCCCAAGGAGCAGGCGCGCTGGCCTGACATTTTCAAGAATCACGCCGACCTCCTCGGCCCCGGCAAAGCCTGATACCCGATGAACGCTCCCACACCGGAATTTCTCCCGGGCAGCCTGGTTTCCGCACGCGGCCGCGAGTGGATCGTCCTGCCCGAATCCGACACCCAGACGCTGCGTTTACGACCGTTGGGAGGCGGAGACAGGGATGAAACCCTCGTCTACCTGCCGCTGGAGCGCCAGCCCGTCGCACCCGCCACCTTCGCCTGGCCCACCGTGGAGCAGGCCCGCAACCACAGTGCCAGCCAGTTGCTGCTCGATGCGCTGCAGCTCAAGCTGCGCAGCGGCGCCGGCCCTTTCCGCAGCTTCGGCAACATTGCCGTCGAGCCACGCGCCTACCAGCTCGTGCCGCTTCTCATGGCGCTCAAGCTCCCCACCGTGCGTCTGCTCATTGCCGACGATGTCGGCATCGGCAAGACCATCGAAGGCGCCTTGATTGCCCGCGAGCTGCTCGATCGCGGCGAAATTCAGCGCCTGGCCGTGCTGTGCCCGCCCCACCTGTGCGAGCAGTGGCAGCGCGAACTGAGCGAGCGCTTCCACATCCCCGCCGTGGTCGTGCGCTCCAACACCGCCGATCGCCTGGAGCGCGACCTGCCGCCGGGCACCTCGCTGTTTCACGCCCACCCTTTCACCGTCGTCAGCCTCGACTACATCAAGTCCGAGCGCCGCCGCGAAGCCTTCCAGCGCTTCTGCCCCGAGTTCGTCATCGTTGACGAAGCCCACACCTGCACCCAGGCCGGCCAGGGTCGCCAGCAACGCCACCAGTTGCTCAAGGGTTTGGCCGAAGACGCCGAGCGCCACCTGGTCCTGCTCACCGCCACCCCGCACAGCGGCGATGAAGAAGCGTTTTTCAACCTGCTTGGCCTGCTGCGGCCCGACTTCACACAACTCAAGGACCTGCCCGCCGGCCAGCGCACCGACCTGCGCGAAGCCCTGTCGCTGCACTTCGTCCAGCGCCGCCGCCCCGACATTGCCGAGTGGCAGGACACCTCCATGTTCCCCGACCGGCGCATCGCGGAAATCACTTATCGGCTCAGTGGCGCCTGGGGTCAGCTTTTCGCCGACGTGCTGGCCTACGCGCGGGAACTGGTCGAGCGCTCCGAAGGCCAGGCCCTGCGCGAGCAGCGCATGAACTGGTGGGCTGCCCTGGCGTTGCTGCGCTGCATCTCCTCATCGCCCGCCGCCGCCGTCAATGCGCTGCGCACCCAGCTGCAGGGCGCGCTGGGCGAAGGCGCGCAGGGCGAAGCCCTGTCGCTGCAGGAGTTCGAAGCCCAGGCGCTTGAGCGCGTGCTCGACGGCACCGACGACGCCCTCTCCACCGACGACCTCGAACCCGGCGCCCAGACCGAAGACAGCCTGCGCCTGCAAGGGCTGATGGCCAGCGCCGCCGCGCTCGCGGGCCAGCAAAACGACCCCAAGCTCGCCAAACTGCAAGAGCATCTGGCGCTGCTGCTCAAGGATGGCTTTCAGCCCGTCGTCTTCTGCCGCTACATCGCCACCGCGCACTACCTGGCGGCAGCCCTGCGCGAGAAGTTCAAGTCCGCGGCCATCGCCGCCGTCACCGGCGAGCTCACGCCCGACGAGCGCGAGGCCGCCGTCGAGCAGCTCGGCGAGAGCGAGGCGCGCATCCTGGTGGCCACCGACTGCCTGTCCGAGGGCATCAACCTGCAAAACCTGTTCACCGCCGTCGTCCACTACGACCTGAGCTGGAACCCCACCCGTCACGAGCAGCGTGAAGGCCGCGTCGACCGCTTCGGTCAGAAGGCGCGCGAAGTCCGCAGCACCATGCTCTACGGTGAAGACAACCCCGTGGACGGCGCCGTGCTGCAGGTCATCCTGCGCAAGGCCGAAAGCATCCGCAAGGAGCTGGGCGTGCTCGTGCCCATGCCGGACAACGAAGCCAAGCTCACCCAGGCCCTGATGAACGCCGTGCTGCTGCGCAAGGGCACGCCGCTCAATGCCCAGTCGCAGCTCGACCTGTTCGGTGCACCCGCCAAGGAGATCGACCTGGCCTGGCAAAGCGCCCGCGAAAAGGCCCGGCAGAACCGTTCCATCTTCGCGCAACGCCGCCTCAAGCCCGAAGACGTGCTGCCCGAGTGGCAAAAGTCGTCGGCACTGCTGGGCGGCGAGGACGACGTGGCGCGCTTCGTGCAGCGCGCCGCCAGCCAGCTCGGCGCCCCGCTGCAGGCCGTGGGCCAGCACCACAAGCTGCTCACCCAGCACCTGACCGCTGCCGTGCAGGAGCGCCTGGCCGCCGAAGGCCTGCAAGGCACGCTGCGCATCGATTTCCACCAGCCCGCCGCCCAGGGCGCCACCTTCATCCACCGCACCCACCCGCTGGTCACCGTGCTGGCCGACACCCTGCTTGAGCAGGCGCTGGACACCGCCCCGCCGGCCGAAGACGCCGCCGCCGTGGCCCGCGCGGGCGCCGCCTTCGTGGCCGGCGTCCGCCTCAAGACCACCGTGCTGCTGCTGCGCATCCGCCACCAGCTCAGTGCCACCCACGGTTCACGCAAGCGGCTGCTGATGTGCGAAGAGGCCGTGGCCGTTGCCGCCCGTGGCAGCGAGCCGCTCACGCCACTCACGCCCGAGCAGACCCGCGAGCTGCTGGGCTGCGAGGCCACCCGCAACATGCCCGCGCCCCTGCGCGAGCGCCAGTTGCAGGCCGCGCTCACCGCCTTGCCCGGCTGGCAGCCGCAGCTGGAGGCCATCGCTGAAGCCCGCGCCCAGGCCCTGCTGCAAGACCACCGCCGCGTGCGCGAAGCCGCCGAGGGCCGGGGCAGCTACCAGGTCAGCGCCAGCCTGCCGGTGGACGTGATGGGCCTGTACGTCCTGCTGCCGGACGACATGGCGCAACAGGGCTAAGTCTTTGTCATGCAATGAAATTCCTCAAAACGTCAAATTAAGCATTTCAAATTTAGTCTAATATGACGTTTTAAGAAAATTTCCGCACCCCATGTCCATCGACCTGCAAATCCCCCCGCATGAAGTCCAGCGCCGTCTGGCGCTGGACAACCCGTGGTGGCGCGCCGGTGCAGGCATCGACCCGGAAGAGGCCGCCTGGCCCCGCCGCGCCTGGTATGGCCAGTTCTCGCGCCTGGCGCGCGAAACCTCGGTGCGCCGCGCGGTGGTGCTCATCGGCCCGCGCCGCGTCGGCAAGACGGTGATGCTCAAGCACCTGATTGCCGAGCTGCTGGCCGGCGGCGTGGCCGGCACGCAAATCCTGTTCCTGTCGCTGGACACGCCGCTGTACTCCGGCCGCTCGCTGGAAAGCCTGGTGCAGATGTTCACCGACCTGCACCACCACACGCCGGCCCAGCCCCTGTGGGTGCTGTTTGACGAAGTGCAGTACCTCAAGGATTGGGAGGTGCACCTCAAGTCCCTGGTCGACAGCTACCCCCACATCCGCTTCATCGCCAGCGGCTCGGCCGCGGCGGCGCTGCGCATGAAAAGCCGCGAATCCGGTGCCGGGCGTTTCACCGAATTCATGCTGCCGCCGCTCACCTTTGCCGAATACCTGCACTTCGCCGGGCAGGAAGACGCCCTTGTGCGCGAGCAGCCAGCGCCAGCCCAGGCTGGCGCCCCGGCGTATCTCGCCACCGACATCACCGCGCTCAACGCGGAATTCGTGCGCTACCTCAACTACGGCGGCTTCCCCGAAGCGGTCATGAACCCCGCCGTGCGCGCCAACCCCGAGCGCTTTCTGCGCCAGGACATCGTCGACAAGGTGCTGCTCAAGGACCTGCCCAGCCTCTACGGCATCGGTGACACGCAGGAGCTCAACCGCTTCTTCAACGTGCTGGCCTTCAACACCGGCGGCGAGCTCAGCCTTGAAGCCCTCAGCCGCCACTCCGCCATCACCAAGGCCAAGCTGTCGGACTACCTGGAATACCTCGAAGCCGCCTACCTCATCCGCCGCGTGCACCGCATCGACGACAACGCCCTGCGCATGCAGCGCGCCCGCACCTTCAAGGTCTACCTCACCAACCCCTCCATCCGCGCTGCGCTGTTCGGTACGGTCTCTGCCGACGACCCGGCCATGGGCCACCTGGCAGAGACGGCCGTCTGGGCCCAATGGCTGCATAGCACCGAAATCAGCCATGCGCTGCACTACGCACGCTGGAAGGCCGGCCGCCAGGACCTGGAGGTAGACATCGTCTCGCTCGACCCGCGCACGCAAAAACCGCGCTTCGCCGTCGAGATCAAATGGTCCGACCGCGCCCCGCAGAATTTGGGTGAACTGCGCGGCCTGCTCGAACTCGCTGCCCGCCACCGCCTGGCCCGCACGCCCCTGGTCACCACGCGCACGCTCACCACGCACACCGAGGTGGACGGCACCGCCATCGACTTCATGCCCGTGGCACTGCACTGCTACACCATCGCCCGCAACCTGCTGCGCGGCCCATAACGCCACTTGCCCATGCTCCACCGCAGCCCCGCCCGCACGCTCCACGCACTCACTTACCGCGCCATCCGCATCGAAGGCGGCCTCATCCCCGCCGAAGAGCTCACCCGCCTCACGCTGCTGGCCGACCCCAAGGCCAGCGAGCAGACCGAGGCGCACTACCGCATCGCCAAGGGCCTGAAGCTGCGCGACGAAATCGCTCGCGACTTCAAGATCGCGCTCGCCCTCTGGCGCGACTTTCAGGCCCTGCGCCAGCGCACGGACGCGGACGCCCACGCGCTCACCCTCAGCCAATGGCTGCTGCCCCTGCTGCGCGACGTGCTGCACTTTGCCGACGCCGCGCGCTGCCCCGCCACCCTGCACGCCGGGCAGAGCTACGCCATCGGCCACGCCGGCAACGGCGGCCACGTGCCCCTGGTGCTGGCCGGCTTTGACCAGCCGCTGGACAGCGCCGCCGAGCGCTTTGGCGACACCCACCCCACCACCGGCAAAACGCGCCGGCGCAGCCCCTTCATGCTGGCGCAGGAGGCGCTCAACGCCAGCGACGCCGCGCTCTGGGCCATCGTCAGCAACGGCCTCACCTTGCGCATCCTGCGCGACAACCCCAGCCTCACGCGACCGGCCTACATCGAGGTCGACCTCGAAGCCATCTTCACCGAAGAGCTGCTGGCCGACTTCAGCGCCTTCTGGCTGCTGGCCCACGCCAGCCGCTTTGGCAGCGCAGACTCGCCGCCCGCCGACTGCCCCTGGGAGCGCTGGCGCGCCGCGGGCCAGCAGGCCGGCATCACCGTGCGCGGCAAGCTGCGCGACCAGGTCGAGGCCGCCCTGCGCCAGCTTGGCACCGGTTTTCTGTCCCACCCCGCCAACGCCGCCCTGCGCGCCGCGCTGCAGGACGTGGGCAGCGGCTACAGCCGCCAGGCCTTCTTTGAAGAACTGCTGAGCCTGGTCTACCGCCTCATCTTCCTCAGCACCGTGGAAGACCGGCGCGACCCCGGCACCGGCGAGCCCCTTGTCTTTGCCCCCGACGCAAGCCAGGAGGCCAAGGCCCGCTACCTCGCCGGCTACTCCATGACCTGGCTGCGCAGCCGCGCCGTGCGCCGCAGCCAGCACGACCGCCACGGCGACCTGTGGCAGGCCCTGGCCATCACCTTCGACGCGCTGGGCCGCGGCGAGAGCGCCCTGGGCCTGCCCGCGCTGGGCGGCCTGTTCGCGCCCGGGCAGTGCCCGCAGCTCGACGCCGCCCAGCTGGGCAACCGCCACCTGCTCGCCGCCGTGTTCCAGCTTGGCTGGTTTCGCGCCGAAGGGGGCCTGTCGCGCGTCAACTACCGCGACATGGGGCCCGAAGAGCTCGGCAGCGTGTACGAGAGCCTGCTCGAACTCGTGCCCGACCTGCAAGGCCTGCACTCGGCCACCAGTGCGCGCCTGGCCTTCGTCGGCGACGATGAAGCGAATGCGTCTACTCGCGGCAACACCCGCAAGCTCACCGGCAGCTACTACACCCCCGACAGCCTGGTGCAGCAGCTCATCGCCAGCGCGCTCGAACCCGTCATTGCGCAAACCGTTCAGGCCCACCCGCAAGACCCCGTGCAGGCCCTGCTGCAGCTGGCCATCTGCGACCCGGCCTGCGGCAGCGGCCATTTTTTGCTGGCCGCCGCCCGCCGCCTGGCCGACGAAGTGGCCCGCCAGCGCGCCGCCGCCGAGCGCGAAGGCGGCGCCCCCACGCCCGCCGACTACCGCCACGCCCTGCGCGACGTGGTGGGCCGCTGCCTCTACGGCGTGGACAAGAACCCCATGGCCATCCAGCTCGCCAAGACCGCGCTGTGGCTCGAGGCCTACTCGCCCGACCGGCCGCTGACCTTCATCGACCACCACCTGCGCGTGGGCGATGCGCTGCTGGGCGTGCTCGACCCGCAGGTGCTGGAAAACGGCATCCCGGACGAGGCCTACACGGCGCTCAGCGGCGACGACAAGGCCAGCGCCGCGGCCCTCAAGAAGCAGAACAAGGCAGACCTCAAAAGCTGGCGCCGCATTGCCGCCGGCGACCTCATCACCCAGGCGGGCCTGGCCGCCCAGGCCAGCAGCGTCGAGCAACTGGCCGACGACACGCCCGAGCAACTCGCCGCCAAGCGCAGCGCCTGGCAGCAGGCCCAGCACGCCGCGCGCCGCACCCCCTTCGCCCGCCTGGCCGACACCTACGTCGCTGCCTTCCTCGCGCCCAAGCTCGCCGGTGCCAGCGCAAGCACCGTGCCCCTCTCGGGCTACCTCTGGGGCCTGATGAGCGGCGCCGCACCCGACGACGCGCTTCAGGCCGCCGCCCAGGCCCTGTGCCGCCAGCACGGCGTCTTCCACTGGTGGCTGGCCTTTCCGCAAATCGCCGCCCGCGGCGGCTTTGACGTGATGCTGGGCAACCCGCCGTGGGAGCGCATCAAGCTGCAGGAGGAAGAATTCTTCGCCACCCGCAGCCCGCTGGTGGCCGCCGCCCGCAACAAGGCCGAACGTGCCGAGCGCATCGGGCTTTTGCAGCGCGGCCTGCTGCTGCACACCCTCAGCCCCGACGTGGCCGCTGCCGAAGGCCTGCAGCCGCCCAACCGCGCCGAAATGCGGCTGTACGAGGACTTCATCGCCGCCCGCCGCGGCGCCGAAGCCGCCAGCCTCTACGCCCACGACAGCGGCCGCTACCCGCTCACCGG
>JBDHRZ010000033.1:0-14162 GCA_039807845.1 Rhodoferax sp. | reverse complement strand
GCCGCTCCGGCGCCCGCGTGCGCCGCCCGCGCCGTCACGCGCCAGCCCCCGCGCCCAGGATCCAGGCGTGTTCGGGGTCGATCGAGAATTGCGCCGGCCGGCCGGCGTCGACGGCACGCCCGGGCGCGGTCTGCGCCAGCAGCTCGATGGCGCCGGCGCAGCGCAGCACGTGGTCCACCGCGCCCCCGAGAAAGTAGGTCTTCTCGACCGTGCAGGCGTGGCCCATGCGGCCATCGGCGGACCCCGTGCGCAGTTCCAGCGCCTCCGGCCGCACGGCGATCGTCACGCGCGCGCCGGCGCGCTGGCCGGCTTCGCCGCGCGCACCGACCAGGCCGACGCCGGTGGCGACCAGGTAGCAATCCCCGCCCACCGACCGCTCGATCGTGCCCTCGAGGAAATTGGCGCGCCCGATGAAGCGCGCAACCCGCTTCGTGCGTGGCCGCGCATAGATGTCCTGCGGCACACCGAGCTGCGCGATCTCGCCGTCGAACATCACCACCACGCGGTCCGACATCACCATCGCCTCGGACTGGTCGTGCGTGACGTACAAGGTGGTGATGCCGACGCGCTTTTGCAGGTCCCGGATGAAGAAGCGCATCTCCTCGCGCAGGGCGGCGTCCAGGTTCGCCAGCGGCTCGTCGAGCAACAGCACGCGCGGCTCGATCACCAGCGCCCGGGCGAGCGCCACCCGCTGCTGCTGGCCGCCCGAGAGCTGGCGCGGGTAGCGGTCGAGCTGCGCGCTCAGCTGCACGGTCTCGAGCACCTGTTCGATGCGCCGGCGCGCCGACGCCCGATCGACGCGGCGCATCTCCAGTCCGAAGGCCAGGTTCTGCGCCACCGTCATGTGCGGGAACAGTGCGTAGTTCTGGAACACCATGCCGATGTCGCGCCGCTCGGGTGGCAGCGCCGTCACGTCCTGGCCGTCGAAGGTGATGTGGCCTTCCTGCGCGAACTCGAAGCCGGCCACGCAGCGTAAGGTGGTCGTCTTGCCGCAGCCGCTCGGGCCGAGCAGCGAGATCAACTCGCCATTGCCCACGTCCAGGTCCAGCGCCTTGAGCGCCTGGATCTGGCCGAAGCGCTTGCCCAGGCCGTTGAGGACGACCCGGGTCACGTCCAAGCTCCGCCTGCTGCGCCGCAGTCGATCACTTGATCTCGCGGTTCCAGCGGTCGGTGATGTCGGACACCATCGCGTTGACCTTCGGCCAGTCGAACTGCACGATGGACTTCATCAGGTCGCCGTTGACCGGAACATCGGCGGCGAGGTCGGCGGCGATCTTCGAGCGCGTATTGCTGGGCGAGGTGAAGAACTCGCGCGCCATCATCTCCTGCACCGAGGGCTCGAGGATGTAGTTGAGGTATTTGTAGGCCGCGTCCTTGGCCGGCGCGTTCTTCAGGATGTTGAACGACTGCTCGAACGCCACCACGCCCTCCTTGGGCACCACCATCTCGACCGGCACGCCCTTCTTGCGCAACGCGACGATCTCGGGGAAGTCGATCACCGCCACGTTGACGTCGCCGCGCGTGAGCATCGTCGAGAGCGTGCCGCTGAAGTCGACCTGCGCGAACGGCAGCAGTTTCTTGATCTCGGCGAAGGCCCGGTCGATCGCCAGCTCCGAGCCGCCGTAGATGCGCGCGGTCATGAGCAGGAACAGCATCGCCGCGGTGTTGCCGATCTGGTAGAGGCCGATCTTGCCCTTGAACTCCGGGTTGGTCCACAGGTCGGTCCACGAGGTGGGCGGCTTCTTGACCAGGTCCTTGCGGTAACCGATGCCGATCGCCGAGATGATCGCGCGCACGCCGTTGTTGCCGGCGTTGCGCAGGTTCGGATACACGTTGGCGAGGTTGGGCACCTTGTCCGCCGGGATGGGCTCGAAGTAGCCCTCGCTGCGCACCAGGCTCGCGATGTTCTCGTTCACCATCAGGATGCTGTAGGGCGGGTTGTTCACGCCCGCTGCGCGGATGTTGGCGATGAAGTTCTTGCCCAGCCCGACGTCCACGGTCGGGTCGATGCCGGTAGCCTTGGTGAACGGCGGCAGCAGGTCGCTGCGCCAGAACTTCTCCCAGCGCCCGCCGTAGGTGTTGACCACGAGCTTTGCCTGCTGGGCTGCGGCCGAGGGCGACAGGCCCATGGCGCAGGCCCCCGCAAGAGCCGAACTCCAGAGCGCGAACTGGCGGCGATCGATCGCAGATGGCATGGTGACACTCCTCTCGGTAAGGTACGGGCGGACGGGGAAGGCTGTAGAGCTGGCCGGCAGGGATTCGGCACGCGTCCTGCAAATCCTCGTGGTTGGATGAGGCGTTGGCGCTGCGTGCGCAAGTCAGCGGTCGACGTCGACCACCAGGCGGCCACGCACCTGGCCGTCGAGCAGCAGCGGCGCCTTGGCGAGCGCGTCCTGCAGCCCGATGTCCGCCCCCGTGATCAGCTCCAGCAGTGCGGAGTCGACCTCGGCGCCCAGCCGGCTCCAGGCCTGCAGGCGCTGCGCGCGCGGGCACATCACGCTGTCCACACCCGCCAGGTGCACGCCGCGCAGGATGAAGGGCGCCACCGTGGCCGGGAAGTCCATGCCGCCCGCCAGCCCGCAGGCGGCCACCACGCCGCCGTAGCGGGTGGCGGCGCACAGGTTGGCCAGCACACGCCCGCCCGCGGTGTCCACCACCGCGGCCCAGCGTTCCTTGGCCAGTGGCCGGCCCGGCTCGGTGAACGGCGCGCGCTCGATCACCTCGGCCGCCCCGAGGCGGCGCAGGTAGTCGGCCTCGGCACTGCGCCCGGTGATCGCCACCACGCGGTAACCCAGGCGCGCCAGCAGCATGATGGCCACGCTGCCCACGCCGCCGGCCGCACCGCTCACCGCCACCTCGCCGTCGCCCGGTTGCACGCCGTGGCGCTGCAGCGCCATCACGCACAGCATGGCCGTGTAGCCCGCCGTGCCGATCGCCATGCACTGGCGCGCCGACAGGGCGGCGGGCATGGGCACCAGCCAGTCGCCATTGACCCGTGCGCGCTGCGACAGTCCGCCCCAGTGGCCTTCACCGACACCCCAGCCGTTCAGGATGACGGCATCGCCAGGCGCGAATGCGCTGTGCGTGCTGGCCTCGACCTCGCCCGCGAAATCGATGCCCGGCACCATCGGGAACTTGCGCACCACCGGCGAGCGCCCGGTCAGCGCCAGCGCGTCCTTGTAGTTCAGGGTCGAGTAGCGCACGCGCACGGTGACGTTGCCCTGCGGCAGCGCGCTGTCGGGCTGCTCCACCACGCCGGCGCGCTGGCCGGCCTCGTTCTTCTCGATCAGGATTGCCTTGAATACATGGTTCGTCATGACTGGGCCCATCGTTATCGTGTGCTGCCCCGGGGCTCGGCGGCATGGCGCGCATCATACATAGACGGTCGGTCTGGTGAAGGCAACGACTGCGCGGCTCGCCGCGCGCAGGGCGGCGCGCGTCGTGCAGCGCATCAGGGCTTTCCCTCGGACTGATGGTTTTCCCGATGCGCAGCGCGCCCCACAGGTGCTATGGTCCAAGCGCATGACCCGCATTGCCCTGATCCACGCGCTGGTGCACTCGGTGGCGCCGATCAACGAGGCGTTGGCGCGCGAGTGGCCGCAGGCCCGGCGCATGAACCTGCTCGACGACAGCCTGGCGAGCGACCTGGCCGCGAGCCGCCGCGGGCTGGACGCCGCGATGCACGCACGTTTTGCGCAACTGGCGCGCTACGCGCTGGAGTGCGGCAGCAATGCCATCTTGTTCACCTGCTCGGCGTTCGGCCCCTGCATCGAGGGCGTGGCACGCGAGCATCCGACGGTACCGGTGCTCAAGCCGAACGAGGCCATGATCGCGCAGGCTGCCAGCCTGGGTTGCCGCATCGGGCTGGTCGCCAGTTTCGCCCCGACGCTCGCGTCGATGCCGCTGGAGTTTCCCGCCAGCGCCGACCTCGCCTGCGAACTGGTCGAAGACGCGATGCGCGCGCTCGACGTGGGTGATGCGGCGCGCCACGATGCGCTGGTGGCCGCGGCCGCCGAGCGCCTGCTCAACCAGGGCTGCGCGGTGATCGCACTGGCGCAGTTCAGCATGGCGCGCACGCGCAAACTGGTCGCCGAGCGCACCGGGCTGCCGGTGCTCACCCCGGTCGACAGCGCGGTGATCGAATTGCGGCGCAGGCTGCTCAAGGCCTGAATCAGCAGCCGCGCCAGCGTGGCGGGCGCTTCTGCGCGAACGCCACCGGGCCTTCGCGCGCATCCTCCGAA
Source organism: Rhodoferax sp. (assembly GCA_039807845.1). Taxonomy (GTDB): domain Bacteria; phylum Pseudomonadota; class Gammaproteobacteria; order Burkholderiales; family Burkholderiaceae_C; genus CAISIP01. The sequence goes on along the minus strand of JBDHRZ010000033.1, from coordinate 9,921 downwards.
GACAGCATCGCGGCGTAGGCCGGCAGGCCGCCAGCACGCAGCGTGCGGTAGGCTTGTTCCATCGGCTGCGCCTCGGTGGCGCGCAGCACCTGTTTGAGCGCGACGATCGGCAACGGCGCGGCAGCGACGATCTGCGCCGCCAGTTCGCCAGCCGACTCCATCAGTGCAGCGGCAGGCACGACGCGGTTCACCAGGCCCCAGCGCGCGGCCTCCGTCGCGTCCATGCGCCGGCCGGTCATCATCAGCTCGTTGGCGATCACGCGCGGCAGGCGGCGTGGCAGGCGCAGCACGCCGCCCGAATCGGCCAGCATGCCCAGCTTGACCTCGGGCAGCGCGAACTCGGCGCTCTCGGCGGCCACGATCAGGTCGGCGGCGAGTGCCAGTTCGAAGCCGCCACCCATGGCCAGCCCGTTCACCGCCGCGATCACCGGCTTGTCCAGCGTGAAGAACTCGGTCAGCCCGGCAAAGCCGCCCGGCCCGTGGTCGGCGTCGATCGCCTCCCCCTCGCTGGCCGCGTTCAGGTCCCAGCCGGCGGAGAAGAACCGGCCGGTTCCGGTGAGGATGGCCACGCGCAGTGCCGGCTCGTGCTGCAGGCGCGCGAACGCGGCGTGCAGCGCCAGACTGGTGGCAACGTCGATGGCGTTGGCCTTGGGGCGGTCCAGGGTGATCGTCAGCACGCCATCGGCGGCGTGCGTGCGTACCGGGGCAATCGGGCTCATGAGGCAAGCTCCTGGTCCATGAGGACTGACGCAGTGACGTGATGCAGGGGTGAAGTGCGTCGGGAGCAGAGCGGCGGCGCACATGTCTTGCCTGCCTGTCTTTCTTCGGACCTGTGATTCATGCGGTCGCAGGCCCTTCATCCCCGAACAGCCGGATCATCGCATCCACCGCCAGCACGCCCTGGCCCTGCGGCAGCACGAGCACCGGATTCACGTCGAGTTCCTGCAGGCGCGCGGTGTTGGCCTGCGCATAGGCCGCCACCGCCAGCACGGCATCGACCAGCGCCTCGACGTCGCCTGCCGGGCGTGCGCGGTAGCCCTGCAGCAGCGGCCAGCAGCGCAGGCGGCGCAAGGCCGCGTGCACGTCGGCGCGTGCGACCGGCAGCAGCAGCGTGACGGCATCACGCAGCAATTCCACCAGCACGCCTCCTGCGCCCACGCTCAGCGCCAGGCCGAACTGCGCGTCGCGCTGGATGCCGACGATGCATTCGGCCACGACGGCGCCGGCCATGGGCTCGACCAGGAACCGGTCGCCCGCCGCGGCCGTCGCGGCCATGGAGCTGGCGGCGGCCTGGACCTCGGAATCCTCGCGCAGGTTCAGAGCCACGCCCCCGGTCTCGGTCTTGTGCGCCACCGTGTCGGACACGCGCTTGAGTACCACCGGGTAGCCCATGCGCCGCGCTGCCGCGACGGCCGCCTGGCCATCGGCGACGACCACGCCGGCCGGCACCGGCAACCCGAAGGCTGCCAGTGCCTGCTTGCTCGCGGCCTCGTCGAGCATGCGCACCGCCCCCGCGGCCGTGGCCACCGGCATGGAAGGCAGCGGCAGCAGTTCGGCGCGGCGGGCGCGCGCGGCGCCGATCGCCGCCGCATGGCCGATGGCATCCAGGCAGTCGGTGATGCCCTGCATCGGCGCAATGCCGCGCGCGAGCAGTCGGCGCGCCACGGCGTCGGGCAGGCCTTCGGGCATCGAGGCGAGCACCACGCAGGGCAGCGGGTCGCGCGCGTGCGCGGCGATCCAGGCCTCGGCAGTGGTCTCCCAGGCATCGGCCGTGCAGCGGTCGGCGCGCGGGAAGTCCAGCAGCAGCAGGTGCAGGTCGAAGCGGCACTGCAGCAGCGCGCTGAAGGCTTCGGTCTGCGCCGCCAGATCGCCCCACACGTAGGTGTGGTAGTCCAGCGGGTTCGCGATCGCCACCTTGTCGCCGAGCGCGGCGTGCAGCGCAGCCTGGGCGCCAGTGGGTACCGCCGGCAGTTCCAGGCCGCGCGGCTGCGCCAGGTCGGCCACCAGCGAGGCCTCGCCGCCCGAGCAACTGGCCGAGATGATGCGTCGCCCCGGCAGCGGGCCGCACACGTGCAGCAGCTTCAAGGTCTCGATCAGTGCGCCGGGGTCGAACACGCGCGCCACGCCCAGGCGCGCGAACAAGGCGTCGTACAGGCCATCCGGGCCCGCCAGCGAGCCGGTATGGCTGACCGTGGTGCGCGCGCCGAGCACCGAACTGCCGGCCTTGAGCGCGACCAGCGGCACACCTTGGTCGAGCGCGCGCAGCGCCACGCGCGAGAACGCCGCCACGTCGTCCAGCCCTTCGATGTGCAGGCCGATCGCGCTCACGCGCGCATCCTGCAGCAAGGCATCGACGATGTCCTCGATGCCCACGCCGGCCTTGTTGCCCACCGTGACCATGCAGGCCAGCGGCAGGTTGCGCCGCTGCATGGTGAGATTGAGCGCGATGTTGCCGCTTTGCGAGACGATCGCCACGCCGCGCGACACACGCTCGCCGCCGTGCTGGTCGGGCCACAGGGCCACGCCGTCCAGGTAGTTGATGACGCCGTAGCAGTTGGGGCCGATCAGCGCCATCTCGCCCGCCGCCTGCACCAGGCGGCGCTGCAGATCGACACCGTCTGCGCCGACTTCGGCGAACCCGGAGGCGTAGCAGATCACGCCGCCGGCGCCGCGCGCAGCCAGTTGCCCGACCAGTTCCACCGTGGCGGATGCGGGGACTGCGATGAAGGTCGCATCCGGCGCTTCGGGCAGGGAGGCGACGTCCGGGTAGCAGGCCAGTCCCTCGACCTGCGCGTGGCGCGGATGCACCGGCCAGATCGCGCCGGCAAAGCCCAGCGCCCTCGACTGGCGCACCGCCTCGGCGGCAGCCTCGCCACCGATGACGGCGACGTGGCGCGGCCACAGGAGGCGGCGCAACGCATCGCCTGTGGGGGGTGCGGCGGTCGTCACGTCCGTCGCTCCACCGCTCGAAGCCGCCGACGCGCTCCTCGGGGGGCAGCGGACCGCGCGCAGTGGGGGGAGCGTGGGGGTACTCTCATTTCAGGATCCGTGCGCGCGCAGCATGGCGCGCGAGATGATGTGGCGCTGGATCTCGCTGGTGCCGTCCCAGATGCGCTCGACCCTGGCGTCGCGCCAGAAGCGCTCGATCGGCAGCGACGCCATCAGGCCCATGCCGCCGAAGATCTGCACCGCCTCGTCGGTGATGTGCGCCAGCGTCTCGGAGGCGAACAGCTTGGCCATCGCCGCGTCGGTGTCGGTCATGCGGCCGCGGTCGCACTTCCAGGCCGCGCGCAATGTGAGCAGTTCGGCCGCCTCCAGTTCGGTCGCCATGTCGGCGAGCTTGAAGCCGGTGCCCTGGAAACGCCCGATGGCCTGGCCGAACTGCTTGCGCGTGGCGGCCCATTCGGTGGCCATCTCCAGCACCCGATGGGCGCGCCCGACGCTGGTCGCCGCGACCTGCAGGCGCGTCGCCCCGAGCCACTGCCCCATCAGCTCGAAGCCACGGTGCTCCTCGCCGAGCACCTTGCCGGCCGGCACCCGGCAGTCGGTGAAGAACAGCTCGCACTGGTGGTAGCCCCGGTGCGAGACGCAGGCCGGGCCGCGGCGCACTTCCAGGCCGGGGCTGTCCAGGTCGACCAGGAAGCCGGTGATGCGCTTCTTCGGCCCGCTGCGCGTCTGTTCGACGTCGGTGGCGGCAAACAGCACCACGTAGTCGGACATGTCGGCGTGGCTGATGAAGTGCTTGGCTCCGTTGATGAGGTAGTCGTCGCCGTCGCGCACCGCGCGCGTGAGCATGCCGCGCACGTCCGAGCCAGCCTGCGGCTCCGTCATCGCCAGGCAGTCGTGGCGCTCACCGCGGATGGTGGGGAGCAGGTACTCCTCGACTTGCGCGCCGGTGCAGCCGCGCAGGATGTTGCTCGGGCGCGCCACCACCATCTGCAGCCCGTACGAAGTCCGTCCGAGTTCGCGCTCGAGCAGCGCGACGCCCAGGGTGTCGAGCCCGCCGCCGCCGAGTTCCTCGGGCATGTTGGCCGCGTACAGGCCGAGCGCGATCGCCTTCGCCTGAATCTCGCGCTGCAATTCCGGCGGCACCTGGTCGAGCCGCTCGACCAGGTCTTCGTGCGGGATCAGTTCGGCGTCGACGAACTGGCGCACGGTGTCGACCAGCATCGTCTGTTCGGTGGTGAGATCGAAGTCCATCGTTCGTCCCCTGGAAAGCTCGTCTTCGGATTCCTGTCTGGTATGCGGTCAGCCGCTCGGGCAACGGGCAAACGGCGCGGCCGCTGCACTGGCGCGGCGCTCACCGCGCCTTGCGCCGGATGCCCATCGGCTGGCCGACCTGGGGCGCGCGCGCCAGCGCCTGATGGGCCGCGAGGATCGCCTGCACCTTGTGCTGCAACGCCTGCGGCATCGGGGCGGCGCGGCCGCTGCGCATGTCCACGTGTACCAGCATCTGCTCGCCGGTGGCCAGCAGCGCGCCGCTGGCGCCGTGGAACATGGCGTGGAAGATGTGCAGCCGCTTGTCGTCGGCGTCGAGCAACTGCAGCGTCAGGCGGATCGGCTCGCCCTGCGCGACTTCCTGCAGGTTGTGCAGGTGCGTCTGCACCGTGTAGAGCGAAAAACCGCTTGCCCGGTAGGCCTCGCCGATGCCGATGAAGCGAAAGAATGCGTCCGAGTTGTCGCCGAACACCAGCAGGTAGCACGACTCGCTCATGTGGCCGTTGTAGTCGACCCACTGCGGCGCCACCGTGGTCTGCAGCAGGCACAGCGGCGCGTCGATCGGCGCATCCGGATCCCAGGGCCGATGCCCGGTGCCCTCGAGCGCAGTCGTGAGGCCGTGCGTGGGCAGAGCCGGATCGTTCATCGCGTCACCCTTCTCGAAGCCGGTGAAGACATATCCTCGCGCGGGGTCGATTCACGTCACCATCCGCTCACAGGCTCTCGGCGGGCAGCGCGATCGTGCGCCCGGCGTACTTCGGCCGTGCCAGCCGTTTGTGCGCTGCCGTGAGCGCCTGCACCCTGGGCAGCACGCCGGGGGCGAACCGCGCGGCGCGCGGGCCGGCGCTGTCGACGTTGAGGAACATCTGCTCGCTGGCGGCGAGCACCGGCTCGGTGTCGGCCACGTGCAGGGTCATGTAGACGTGCAGCCGCTTGGTGTCGCTGCCCAGCACCTGGACACGCACCTCGATCGGCACGTCCTGCCGGACTTCCTGCAGGTAGTTGATGTGGGCTTCCAGCGTGTAGATCGTGTGTCCGGTGGCCTGTCGCCCCGCCGGACCCAGCCCGATGGATTCCATCAACGCGTCGGTCGCCTGGCTGAACACGACCATGTAGTAGCCGTCGTTCAGGTGGCCGTTGTAGTCGACCCACTGCGGCAGCACCGTGCCGCGCCACAGGCTCAGCGGTGCGGCAGCGGCTTCAGGCATCGGGAGCCAGCCCGTGCTTGATCTTGGTACTGCGGATCGCCTCCTGCACCGCCATCAGGCAGTCGTCGCGGTAGCGCTCCAGCGCCGCGATGCTGTGGCCGCCCAGTTGCGCGCTGGTGCCTTCCACGACGCGGTCGATCAGTGCGTCGGTGAGCTCGGGTGCCTCCAGCTTCGTCCACGGCAGTTTCAGCGCCGGGCCGAACTGCGACATGAAGTGGCGCATGCCGGCGTCGCCACCGGCCAGCGTGTACGTCAGGAAGGTTCCCATGAACGACCAGCGCTGCCCGGCGCCGAAGCGGATCGCGTCGTCGATCTCGCCGGTGCTGGCGACACCGTCGTTGACCAGGTGCAGCGCCTCGCGCCAGACCGCCTCGAGCAGACGATCCGCGATGAAGCCGGGCACCTCCTTGCGCACGTGCAGCGGGCGCATGCCCAGGCTGCGGTACACGTCCATCGCCGCGATGATGGCCTGCGGGTCGGTCTTCTCGCCGCCGACCACCTCCACCAGCGGCAGCAGGTAGACCGGGTTGAACGGGTGGCCGACCACGCAGCGCTGCGGCTGCACCGAGCCGGCATAGAACTCCGAAGGCAGCAGGCCGGAGGTGGAGGAACCGATCAGCACGTCGGGGCGCGCGGCAGCGCTGATCTTCGCGTGCAGCGCGAGTTTGAGTTCCAGCACTTCGGGCGCGCTTTCCTGGATGAAATCCGCGTCGCGCACGCACTCCTCGACGGTCGGGGCGAAACGCAGCCGCGCCGGCGAGGCGCCTGCGGCCAGTCCCTTGCGTTGCAGCGCATCCCAGCACTTGTCGATGCGCGCGCGCAAGGCGGCTTCGGCACCCGGCGCCGGGTCCCACGCGACCACGTCCAGCCCGTGCGCGAGTGCGCGCGCGACCCAGCCGCTGCCGATGACGCCGCTGCCGAGTGCGGCGAAGGTCTCGATGTCGGTCTTGAAAGCCATGTGGTTTCTCCTCAGGCGCGCGCCTTCAGGCCCATCTTCACGCGCCCCTCGGCCGGTGTCATCGGCCGCGCGCCCATGCACTCGATGAGGCGAATCACGCGCTCGACCAGACTGCCGTTGCTCGCCGGCACACCCTTGTCCAGCCACAGGTTGTCTTCCAGTCCCACGCGCACCTGGCCACCCAGCAGGATCGCCTGTGCGGCCATCGGCATCTGCATGCGGCCGATGCCGAACGCGGCCCAGGTGGCGCCGGCCGGCACGTTGTCGACCATCGCCTTCATGGTGGTGGTGTCGGCGGGTGCGCCCCAGGGGATGCCCAGGCAGAGCTGGAACAGCGGATCCTGCAGCAGCCCCTCGCGGATCATCTGGTTGGAAAACCACAGGTGGCCGGTATCGAAGCACTCCAGCTCCGCCTTCACACCCAACTCGGTGATGCGCCGGGCACCGACACGCAGCGCGGCCGGCGTGGACACATAGATCAGGTCGCCGTCACCGAAATTGAGCGTGCCGCAGTCCAGCGTGCAGATGTCGGGCAGCAGTTCCTCCACGTGCACCAGGCGCTCCAGTGGGCCGACCAGGTCGGTGTTCGGGCCGAACGCGGTCGGGCGCTCGCCGGGGCCGATCTCCAGGTCGCCGCCCATGCCGGCCGTGAGGTTCACGATCACGTCCACACCGCTGGCGCGGATGTGCTCCATCACCTCGCGGTAGAGCGCCGGATCGCGGCTGCCCTTGCCGGTCTCGGGGTCGCGCACGTGGCAGTGCACCACGGTGGCGCCGGCGTTGGCCGCCTCCACCGCGGCAGCGGCGATCTGCTCCGGCGTGACCGGCACGTGTGGATTCTTGCCGACCGTGTCGCCGGCGCCGGTGAGGGCGCAGGTGATGATGACGTGGGGGTTCATGCGATGCCTTTCAGGAATGAAAACGCGCTCATGCGGTGCGCACACTGTAGCGACGCGTTGCCCCCGAAAACCGACCGCGCACGACCATTCCTTGCTGCGGTGCGACCTGTGCGCGCGCTGCCACGCAACTGCCGTCGAGCGGCTCTGATCATGGGAACCACGTGCATCACGGATGCGGGTCCCCGACGCGCCCGCCACGCCGCCGCGGCGTCGCCGGTGCCAGCACGGCCTTCGCAGGCGCGCCCGGACCGGCGCGGCGCGCGTCTTTCGGGCTGGTGCCGAAGTGGGCGCGATAGCTGCGCGAGAAGTGCGACGGCGAGCCGAACCCGCAGGCGATGCCCACCGCGATCACGCCGAGGTCGGATTGCCGCAGCAGGCCCTGCGCGCGCTCCAGGCGCAACCCGGTGTAGAAGTCGCGCGGGGTCTGCGCCAGGTGGGCGGCGAACAGGCGCTCGAGCTGGCGGCGCGACACCCCCACCAGTTGCGCCAGGTCGTCCGGCTTGAGCGGGTCCTCGATGTGCTCCTGCATCAGCCGGATCGCCTGGATCAGCTTCGGGTTGTGCACCCGGTAGCGTGCCGTGACCTCCAGCCGCTGGTGATCCGACGGGCTGCGGATGCGCCCGAGCACGAACTGCTCCGACACCTGCGCGGCCAGCGCGTGGCCGTGGCGCTCCGCGATCAGCGCCAGCATCATGTCGATCGACGCGGTGCCGCCGGCACAGGTGATGCAGGATGCGCCGAGTTCGAACAGTTCCTGCGTGACCCGGATGGCCGCAAAGCGTTCGCTGAACGCCGCCTGCGCCTCCCAATGCAAGGTGACCGGTCCCTGGTCGAGCACACCGGCTTCGGCCAGCGCAAACACGCCGGTGTCCACTGCGCCCAGCAGCGCCCCACTCTTGCGCACCGCGCGCAGCCAGGAGGAGAGCAGCGGTGTCACGCTCGCCAGCGGCGCGAACCCGGCCACCACCATCAGCGTGCGCACCTCGGCCGGGTCGCACAGGTGGTCGTCGGCGTTCAGCGACATGCCGTTGCTCGCCAGCACGGGCTCGCCGGTGACGCTCAGGACTTTCCAGCGGTAGGAATCGGCGCGAAAGCGGTTCGCCACGCGCAGCGGCTCGATCGCCGAGACGAACCCCATCATGGAGAACTGGGGCAGCAGCAGGAAGTGCATCAGCCGGGTGGAGCCGGCCGGGGCCTCAGACGCGGGCATTGCGGACGCTGGTCGCTCCGCCGGCCGGGCTCGATGGACTCGGTCGCTAGGCGTCATCGACATGTCGCTCCCAGTCTACTTTGCTCGGATGCCGCACTATACATTCGCGGTGCTGCAATATGATGAGACCCGCACAGGACAGATAGCCCGCACGAGCGCCGACCGACCACCGACTGCCGCCGACCGACCCCCACGCGTGCCCATGCCGACCATAGTCACGATGATCCTCAAACGGCTCGGCCTGGGTGTGGCCACGCTGTTCGTCGTCTCGGCGCTGATCTTCTTCGCGGTCTACCTGCTGCCGGGCGACCTGGCGGAGGAACTGCTCGGCCAGGCACGCACGCCCGAGACGGTGGCCGCGCTGCGTGCCGACCTCGGGCTCGACCAGCCCGCCGGGCAGCGCTACCTGCACTGGCTGGGCTCCGCCGTGCAGGGCGACTTCGGCAAGTCGCTGGCGAACGGCCGGCCGATCTCGGAACTGGTGGGCACGCGGCTGGCCAATACCATGATGCTGGCCGCGCTGGCCGCGCTGGTCTGCATACCGTTTTCGCTGGCGCTCGGGATCCTGGCTGCGCTCTACCGCGACAAGGTGTTCGACCGCAGCATCAACGTGCTCGCGCTCACCGCCATTTCGCTGCCGGAGTTCTTCATCGCCTATCTGCTGATCCTCTGGCTCACCGTGCAGGCCGGCTGGCTGCCCAGTCTGGCCGACGTGAGCTCCGACACGCCCTGGGGCGTGCGGCTGCAGAAGATGGCACTGCCGGTGCTCACGCTCACGCTGGCGGTGGCCGCGCACGTGATGCGTCTGACGCGCGCGGCGATCGTCAACCTGCTAGCCAGCCCGTACATCGAGATGGCCCGCATCAAGGGCGTGCGGCCGTGGCGCGTGATCGTGCACCACGCATTGCCCAACGCGCTCGGGCCGATCATCAACGTGGTGCTGCTCAACCTGGCCTACCTGGTGGTCGGCGTGGTGGTGATCGAGGTCGTGTTCACCTACCCCGGGCTGGGCCAGTTGATGGTCGATTCGGTGAGCAAGCGCGACGTGCCGGTGGTGCAGGCCACCTGCATGATCTTCGCGTCGGTCTACATCCTGTTCAACCTGGTGGCCGACGTGCTCACCATCGCGAGCGATCCGCGCCAGTTGCATCCGCGCTGAGGAACCCGACACCATGCGCGACGCCGTCCGACAGCAACGAATCCCGTTCACCGCCCTGTTCGGACTGACCGTGATCGCGCTGTTCTGCCTGGTCGCCCTGTTCGCACCGCTCATCGCGCCGTACGGTGAGACCCAGATCGTCGGCCCCGAGTTCGCCCCCTGGGGTGGCGGCTTCATCCTGGGCACCGACAACCTCGGCCGCGACATGGCGACGCGGCTGATCTACGGCGCGCGCAACACGATCGGCATCGCCATCGTCACCACCGTGC
>JBDHRZ010000032.1:0-14196 GCA_039807845.1 Rhodoferax sp. | reverse complement strand
GCTTTCCTTGCGCCAGCCCGCGGCCCGGGTGCTGACGCAGGAAGACATCGACAACGCGGTGCTCAAGACCCTGGAGACCACCACGCTGCCGTCGGCCTCGGCGCGCGCGGCCGCCGCCATCGCGCCCTCGATCGTGCGCGTCACGAGTTACGAGAAGGGCACCAACGGGCGCGAGGACATCGAGCGCGGGGTCGGCAGCGGCGTGGTGATCGTCGACAAGGGCGTGATCCTGACCAACCTGCACGTGGTCTCCGGCGCCGAGACGATCAAGGTCCGGTTCGCCGACGGCCTGGAGTCCCTCGCCACGGTCATCGGCGTGCAGGCGCAGGACGACCTGGCGGTGCTGCAGGCGCAGAAGATCCCGGACGACCTGCAGCCGGCCACCATGCGTTCCACCGCCGACCTGGCCCCCGGCGACCAGGTGGTCGCGGTCGGCTTTCCGTTCGGCATCGGGCCCTCGACCTCCGCCGGCGTGGTCTCCGGGCTCAAGCGCGCGTTCCGCTCGCCCGAAGGCAAGCAGGAGATGACCAACCTGATCCAGTTCGACGCCGCGGCCAACCCGGGCAATTCCGGCGGCGCGCTGGTGACGATGGACGGCCAGGTGGTCGGCATCGTCACCGCGATCCTCAACCCGACCGAACAGCGCACCTTCATCGGCATCGGCTTCGCGGTGCCGATCGAGAACGCGGCGGCAGCGGTCGGCGAGCATCCGTTCTGAGCGTGGCGCAGCCACGCTCAGAACGAACCATCGATCCACCCGCCGGCCGACCCGCCAGCGCCCCAGCCACCCAACGACCGACCGGAACGCAGACATGGACAGCCAAGCACAAACCAAGGGCCACGCCGAAACCGCCGAGTTGATGGAGAAGATCCTCTACGAGGTCAAGCGCGTGGTGGTCGGCCAGGACCGCTTCCTGGAGCGCGTGATGGTCGCGATGCTGGCACAGGGCCACCTGCTGGTCGAAGGCGTGCCGGGCCTGGCCAAGACGCTCACCGTCAACACGCTGGCACGCACCATCCGCGGCCACTTCAAGCGCATCCAGTTCACGCCCGACCTGGTGCCCGCCGACCTGGTGGGCACGCGCATCTACAACCAGAAGACGGGCGAATTCAGCACTGCGCTCGGCCCGGTGTTCACCAACCTGCTGCTGGCCGACGAGATCAACCGCGCGCCGGCCAAGGTGCAAAGCGCACTGCTCGAGGTGATGCAGGAGCGCCAGGTCACGATCGCCGGCGAAACGCACAAGGTGCCCGAGCCCTTCCTGGTGATGGCCACGCAGAACCCGATCGAGACCGAGGGCACCTATCCGCTGCCCGAGGCGCAGGTGGACCGCTTCATGATGAAGGTGCTGGTGGACTATCCGAGCGACGAGGAGGAATTCGTCATCGTGCAGCGCGTCACCGGGCCGGCGGTGACCCCCACCCCGGTCGCCGACACGGCGCAACTGGCCCAGTTGCAGAGCGCCTGCCGCAAGGTGTACGTGGATCCCTCGCTGATCGGCTATGCGGTCAAGCTGGTGTCGGCCACGCGCTACCCCGATCGGCACGGACTGCCGGAGCTGCGCCGCTTCATCACCTTCGGCGCCAGCCCGCGCGCCAGCATCAACCTGACCGAGGCGGCACGCGCACTGGCGATGCTGCGTGGGCGCAGCTACGTGCTGCCCGAGGACATGACCGACCTGGTGGGCGACGTGTTCCGGCACCGGCTGGTGCTCTCCTACGAAGCGCTGTCCGAAGGCCTGAGCGCCGACGCCCTGATCGGCAAGATCATGGCGCGCATCCCGGCACCGCCCAAGCCGCTGGAGCACGAGGCGATGGCGGCATGAACGCCCGTTTGCGGATGCACCAGTACGCCAGTGCAGTGCTTCTCACTGGCGCCCCTGTGATCGCATGAATCACCGGCCCTGAGCGACCGCGAAGACACGAGGAGGCGAGGAGCAGCATGTTCGGCCTGTTCAGGACCCGCGCAAAGCCGGAGCCGGCACCGCCAGCCACGCCGATGCCCGTTGCGCACGGCGCCGAGCACATGCTGCGCCGGCTCGAGTGGACGGTGATCCGCCGCCTGGACGGCCTGCTGCAGGGCGACTACCGCACCTTGCTGCGCGGCAGTGGCCTGGATCTGGCCGACCTGCGCGAGTACCAGCACCACGACGACGTGCGCCACATCGACTGGAACGTCACCGCACGGCTGCAGGTCCCGCACGTGCGTGTGTTCACCGAGGACCGCGAGATGGCGGCCTGGTTCCTGCTCGATCTCAGCGCATCGGTCGACTTCGGCTCCAGCGAGCAGCGCAAGCGCCACGTGTCGGCCGAGTTCGTCGCCGTGATCGCGCGCCTGCTCACGCGCCACGGCAACCGGGTCGGCGCGCTGCTGTACGGTTCGGGCGTCGACACTGTGCTGCCGGCGCGCGGCGGGCGCGTGCACGTGCTCGAACTGCTGCACCACATGCAGCGCCGGCCACCGGGCCGGGAGTCGGGCGGCACCCGGCTCGACGAACTGCTGCGCTCGGCGCTCGGCACGATCCGTCGACGCTCGACCGTGTTCGTGGTGTCGGACTTCATCAGCGCGCCGGGCTGGGAGAAGCCGCTGGGCGAACTCGCGCTGCACCACGACGTACTGGCCGTGCGCCTGCTCGATCCGATGGAACTCGACCTGCCCGATCTGGGTCTGATGCCGATCCGCGATGCGGAAACCGGCGAGCAGTTGCTGGTGGACACCCACGACACGGCCTTTCGCAAGCGCTTCGCGCGCCTGGCCGCGCAGCGCGAAGCCGAACTGCGCCAGGCATTCGCCCGGGCCGGCGTGGACACGCTCGAGTTGTCCACCGGCGACGATCTGGTGCAGGCGGTGCTGCGCTTTGCCGACCTGCGCAAGCGGCGCAGCCGCCTGTCCAGCGCCAGCATGGTCGCCACGCGCACGCATGCCGCGGCCTGACAGGGAGACTGCCTCATGACGCTGCCCGTGAATTTCCTCTGGCCCCAGTTTCTCTGGCTGCTGCTGGCAATCCCGCTGCTGGTGCTGCTCTACCTGTGGCTGCTGCGGCGCAAGAAAAAACTCGCGCTGCGCTACGCCAGCCTGTCGATCGTGAAGGAAGCCATGGGGGCGGGCATGCACTGGCGCCGTCACCTGCCGCCGGCGCTGTTCCTGCTCGCCATCGCCCTGCTGCTGCTGGCCGCCGCGCGCCCGCTTGCCGTGATCGCGCTGCCCACGACGCAGGAGACCATCATCCTGGCGATGGACGTCTCGGGCAGCATGCGCGCCACCGACGTCAAGCCCAACCGCCTGGTGGCCGCGCAGGAAGCCGCCAAGGCCTTCCTGAAGGAATTGCCGCGCAACGTGAAGGTGGGCATCGTGGCCTTCGCCGGCAGCGCCTCGGTGGTGCAACCGGCGACGCTCAACCGCGAGGATCTGGTCACCGCGATCGACAAGTTCCAGACCCAGCGCGCCACCGCGATCGGCAGCGCGATCGTGGTCGCACTGGCCGAAATCTTTCCGCAGGAAGGCATCGACCTGTCGGCGCTGAGCTTCGGCAACCGGCGCCAGCGCGGCATTTCGATCGACCAGGTCAAGCCGAAGAACCCGAAGAAGGAGTTCGTTCCGGTCGCGCCGGGCTCGTACAACAGCGCGGCGATCATCCTGCTCACCGATGGCCAGCGCACCACCGGCATCGACACCATGGAGGCGAGCAAGATGGCGGCCGACCACGGGGTGCGCATCTATACCGTGGGCATCGGCACGGTGGAAGGCGAGACCATCGGTTTCGAGGGCTGGTCGATGCGCGTGCGACTCGACGAGCCCACGCTCAAGGCCGTCGCCACGCAGACCCAGGCCGAGTATTTCTATGCCGGCACGGCCGAGAACCTGAAGAAGGTGTACCAGAGCCTGAGTTCGCGCCTGACGGTGGAGAAGAAGGAGACCGAGATCTCCGGCCTGCTGGCGCTGGCCGCATCGGTGCTGGCGATCGCCTCGGCCGCCCTGTCGCTGCTGTGGTTCAACCGGATCCTGTAGCGCGGGGGCACGCCCGCATCGCTGCACCACTCGATCCGCAATAGTCCGCGGCGGACCCAACCGCATGAGCGGCCCCGGGCCATTCCCATGGCGAACGGCCGGACAGCTACGAGATGTCGGGGACAGAGCTCCGCACCGCTGCGCGGCGCTACGGTCTGTCCCCGAGCGCGCAACCGCGCAGTGCGCAGCACGGAGGGTAGGCCAGCGGCGCCGCAGCCGTCCCCGCGGGCGCCGCACAACCTTGCTACGCCTCGCCCAGCACCCCGCGTTCGATGCGGTAGCGGCGCGCGCAGCGCCTGGCCAGGCTGTCGTCGTGCGTGACGACCACGAACGCCGTGCCCCGCTCGCGCGCGAGTTCGAGCATCAGTGCGAACACCCCGTCGGCGGTGCCTCGGTCCAGGTTGCCGGTCGGCTCGTCGGCCAGCACGCAGGCCGGCACCGTGACCAGCGCGCGCGCGATCGCCACCCGCTGGCGCTCGCCGCCGGAGAGCTCGGCCGGCCGATGCTGCATCCGGTCCTGCAGGCCCACGGCGGCCAGCATGGCGCCGGCAAGCGGTGCCGCCTGCGCCGGCGCCATGCGGCGGATCCACAGCGGCATCGCCACGTTGTCCAGGGCGCTGAATTCGGGCAGCAGGTGATGGAACTGGTAGATGAAGCCCAGGTGGCGGTTGCGCAGCCGTCCCTGTTCGGTGGCGCTGCAGGCGGACAGATCGGACCCCAGCAAACGCACCTGGCCGCTGGTGGGCGCGTCCAGCCCCCCCAGCAGGTGCAGCAGCGTGCTCTTGCCCGAGCCCGATGCGCCGACGATGGCCACGGTCTCGCCGGCGCGCACCTGCAGGTCGATGCCATGCAGCACCGGCACGTCCAGCCGCCCTTCGCTGAAGCGCCGCGTCAGGCCCTCGGCCTGCAGCACCACCTCACTCATGGCGCAGGGCCTCGGCCGGATTCACGCGGCTGGCGCGCCAGCTCGGGTAAATCGTCGCCAGCAGCGCCAGCAGCAGGGAGATCAGCGCGATCGGGATGATGTCGCCCTGCTGCGGATCGCTCGGCATGCGGCTGATCAGGTAGATGTCCTTGGGCAGGAAACTCGTGCGCAGCAGGTGCTCGAGCGCGGGCACGATGACGTCGATGTTGAGCGCCACCACCAGCCCCAGCAGCAGGCCGGCCAGCGTGCCGATCACGCCCACCATCGCGCCCTGCACCACGAAGATGCCCATCACCGAGCCCGGGCTCGCGCCCAGCGTGCGCAGGATCGCGATGTCGGCGCGCTTGTCGGTCACCGTCATCACCAGCGTGCTGACGAGGTTGAACGCGGCCACCGCCACGATCAGCGTGAGGATGATGGCCATCATGCGCTTTTCCACCTGCACCGCGGCGAACCAGGTGCGGTTCTGGCGCGTCCAGTCGCGGATCACCAGCCCCCCGCCCAGGGTGTGCGCGAGTTCGGCCGCCACCGTCGGGGCCTGGTGCAGGTCGCGCAGCTTCAGACGGATGCCGGTCGGCCCTTCCAGCCGATAGATGCGCGCCGCGTCGTCGAGATGCATCAGCGCCAGCGCCGAGTCGTACTCGAAGTGGCCGGATTCGAAGGTGCCCACCACGGTCAGCTGCTTCATGCGCGGCACCACCCCCGCCGGCGTGACCTGGCCGCCGGGCGTGACCAGCGTGACGCGGTCGCCCACGCGCACGCCCAGCGCGCGCGCCAGCTCCACCCCGAGCACGATGCCGAACCCGCCGGGCACCAGCCGCGAGAGTCCGCTGCGCTCCATCGACTGGCCCAGATCCGTCACTTCGGGCTCGCGCTGCGGGTCGATGCCGCGCACCAGCGTGGCCCGCATGTCCTCGCCGCGCGCCAGCAGGCCCTGCGCAAAGATGAACGGGGCAGCGCCGATCACCTGCGGATTGCGCCTGGCCTGTTCCATCGTGCCCGCGACATCGGGCAGCGCCGCGCCGTCCGCGGCCATGATCTCGATGTGCGAGACCACGCCGAGCATGCGGTCACGCACCTCCTTCTGAAAGCCGTTCATCACGCTGAGCACGATGATCAGCGCCGCCACGCCGAGGGCGATGCCCAGCATCGAGACGCCGGAGATGAAGGAGATGAAGCCGTTGCGCCGGCTCGCGCGCCCGGCACGGGTGTAGCGCCAGCCCAGGGCCAGTTCGAATGGCAGCGGCATCAGGACGGGGAACGCATGGTGGATTCACGAAAGAGGCGGCACGGCGGCGATTGTGGCATCCGGCGCGCTGCCCTGTCGGTGCGCCCGCCCGACGCGCACACGTGTCAGGCCAACCGCACCGCTCGGCGCAGGCAGCAACGGCTTGCGCGGACAATAGGCCGATGCAACTGCTCATCGCCTACGCGCGCGTCGACGACCCGGGGTGCGCCCAGGCCGCGGCCGCGCTGCGCTTGCCCACGCTCGAAGCACTGCTCGGCCACCTCGCAGTCGCGCGCCACTGCCCGGGCTCGGTGGACACGCTGAATCCACCCCACGAGGTCGCGCTGGCGCAGGCGCTGGGCATCCCGGCTGCGGACGGCCATCTGCCCTGGGCGGCCTGGACGCTGGCACGCAGCGGCCACGCACCCGCAACGGATGGCTGGGCCTGGATCACCCCAGCCCACTGGGAAGTTGGCAGCCACCACGTACGCATGCACGACCCGCAGCAGCTGCAGGTGACGCCGCAGGAGGCGCACGCATTGCTGCAGGCGATGGCGCCCTGGTTCGCACAGGATGGCATCGAATTGCGCCTGGACACGCCCGCGCGCTGGCTCGCACGCGGGCCTGCGCTGGCGACGCTGGCCAGCGCCTCGCTGGATCGCGTGATCGACAGCGACCTCGCCCCCTGGATGCCGGCCGCACCGGCGATGCGCCGGCTGCAGAACGAAATGCAGATGCTGCTGCACACCCATCCGGTGAACGAGGCGCGCAGCGCACACGGCCTGCCGACGATCAACGCCTTCTGGATCAGCGGCAGCGGCGCCCTGCCAGAAGGCGCCGTGCCCGAAGGCGCCGTGCCCGAAGGCGCCGTGCCCGAAGGCGCCGTGCCAAGAGGCGCCATGCCTGTAGGTGCCATGCCTGAACGTCCGCTGCGCAAAGGCCCCTCGCCAGAAGGCGTGCCGCCCGACGCAGGGCCCGAACTCGCCGACAGCCTGCGCGCGAGCGCGCTGCGGCGCGACTGGGCGGGCTGGTCGCGCGCCTGGCAGGAGATCGACCAGGACGGTTGCCGCCGCTTCGCCGCCGCGCTGGCGCGCTCCGAAGACTGCGAACTGGTGCTGTGCTCGGAGCGCCACGCGCTGCACCTGAAGCCGGTCGCGCCGCACTGGCGCAACCGGCTGCGACGCCGCTTCCAACCCTTGCGGCTGATGAACTGTTTCACCCTGTTATGAAGATCACCGTCCGCGACGTCCCGCCCCGCACGCTGTGGGCACTCGAGCAGGCCGGCGTGCACCCGCTGCTGGCCCGCCTGTACGCCGGACGCGGCGTGCGCTCGATGGAGGAACTCGACGCAGGCATGCAGCACCTGCTGCCACCCGACGCTCTGCTCGGCGCCACGGCAGGCGCGCGTCTGCTGGCCGATGCCATCGCGCAGGACCGGCGCCTGTGCATCGTGGCGGACTACGACTGCGACGGCGCGACCGCCTGCGCGCTCGGCCTGCGCGGGCTGCGCCAGCTCGGCGCGCGGCAGGTGCACTACCTGGTGCCGGACCGGATGCGCGACGGCTATGGCCTGACCGCGCCGATCGCCCAGCGCGTGAAGGACAGCGGGGCCGACGTGCTCATCACGGTGGACAACGGCATCGCGAGCGTCGAGGGAGTGGCGCACGCCCGTGCGCTCGGGCTGCAGGTGCTGGTGACCGACCATCACCTGCCAGCCGAGCGCCTGCCCGCGGCCGACGTGATCGTCAACCCGAACCAGCCCGGCTGCGGCTTTCCGAGCAAGGCGCTAGCCGGCGTGGGCGTGATGTTCTACCTGCTGCTGGCGCTGCGCGCCGAACTGCGCGC
Organism: Rhodoferax sp.; assembly: GCA_039807845.1. Lineage (GTDB taxonomy): Bacteria > Pseudomonadota > Gammaproteobacteria > Burkholderiales > Burkholderiaceae_C > CAISIP01. The sequence goes on along the minus strand of JBDHRZ010000032.1, from coordinate 6,189 downwards.
GCGCGGCGCGTTCACCGCGCAGGAGCAACCTCGGCTCGACGCCCTGCTGCCACTGGTGGCGCTGGGCACGGTGGCCGACGTGGTGCAGCTGGATGCGAACAACCGCCGTCTCGTGGCCCAGGGCCTCAAGCGCATCCGCGCCGGCGCCATGCCCTGCGGCATGGCCAGCCTGTTTGCCAGCGCCGGCCGCACGAGTGCGCAGGCGACCACCTTCGACCTCGGCTTCGCGCTGGGGCCGCGCGTCAACGCCGCCGGGCGCCTGAGCGACATGACGCTGGGCATCGAATGCCTGGCGACCGACGACGCCGAGCGCGCCGCCGAACTGGCGCGCCAGCTCGACACGATCAACCGCGAGCGGCGCGAGATCGAGGGCAGCATGCGCGAGCAGGCGCTGCGGGCCGTCGAGTCCATGTTCGAAGAAGGAGAGGCCGCGCCGCCGGCGATCTGCGTGTTCGACCCCGACTTCCACGAAGGCGTGGTCGGCATCGTGGCCGCGCGCCTGAAGGACCGGCTGCACCGGCCCACCTTCGTGTTTGCCGCCAGCCAGGCACCCGGCAAGGAGCACGAGCTCAAGGGCTCGGGCCGCTCGATCGCGGGCTTTCACCTGCGCGACGCGCTCGACCTGGTGGCCAAGCGCCACCCGGGCGTGCTGCTGCGTTTCGGTGGCCACGCGATGGCCGCCGGCTGCACGATCGCCGAAGAGCATTTCGACACCTTCGAGCAGGCGCTCGGCGAGGTCGCCATGGAGTGGCTCGACGCCGCCACGCTGCAGCGGCGCCTGGAGACCGACGGGCCGCTGGCGGCGCAGTACCGGCGCGTCGACCTGGTCGACACGCTGCACCGTGAAGTCTGGGGCCATGGTTTCGCGCCGCCGCTGTTCAGCGAGGAAGTCGAGGTGCTCTCGCAGCGCCTCATGGGCGAGAAGCACCTCGCGCTCAAGCTGCGCCACCAGGGCGCGCCGGTGGACGCGGTCTGGTTCAACCGTACCGAGAGCCTGCCCGCACGCGCGCACGTCGCGTACCGCCTCGACGTCGACGAATGGAACGGCGCACGCAGGCTCCGCTTCCTGCTCGAAGCCGTCGCATGAGGATCTGAGGATGGGGTCAGGTCTTGCCTTTTGCCCCCCATCGAAACGCCGGGCGGTGTAGGGAGTAGGGGGCAAAAGGCAAGACCTGACCCCACTCACCCCCGGGGGCAAAAGGCAAGACCTGACCCCACTCACCCCCGAGGGCACGCATAGAATCGACCTTTCGCAACCGCCGCAGTGGAGCAGCCGATGTCCGAACAGAAATACCGCCTCGTGACGCGCAGCGACTTCGACGGACTGGTATGCGCGATCCTGCTCAACGAGATCGGACTGATCGACGACATCAAGTTCGTGCATCCGAAGGACATGCAGGACGGCAAGGTCGTCATCAGCGAGCGCGACATCACGACCAACCTGCCCTACGTCCCCGGCGCCCACCTGGTGTTCGACCACCACGCCTCGGAGACCGTGCGCAACGCCGGCGAGCGGCCGAAGAACTACATCATCTACCCGGGCGCGCCGTCGGCCGCGCGCGTGGTCTACGAGTGCTACGGCGGCAAGACCCGCTTCCCGGATTCGTTCGACGACATGATGATCGCCGTCGACAAGGCCGACGCGGCCGAATTCACCATCGACGACATCCTCAACCCCAGAGGCTGGGTGCTGCTGAACTACCTCATGGACTCACGCACCGGGCTGGGGCGGTTCCGCGAGTTCCGCATCAGCAACTATCAGCTCATGCTCGAGCTGATCAACTCGGTGCGCAACCTCACCATCGACGAGGTGCTGGCGCTGCCCGACATGGTGGAGCGGATCGATCTGTACCGCGACCACACCGAACGGGCGCAAGCGCAGATCCGGCGCTGCACCACCGTACACGGCAACCTGGCGGTGCTCGACCTGCGCAACGAAGAAACCATCTGGGCGGTGAACCGCTTCATGATCTACGCGCTGTTCCCGCAGGCGAACATCTCGATCCACGTGATGTGGGGCGTGCGCCGGCAGAACACCGTGCTGGCGACCGGCAAGTCGATCACCAACCGCACCTCGAAGACCCACATCGGCGAACTGATGCTGCAGTACAAGGGCGGCGGCCACGACAACGCCGGCACCTGTCAGGTCGACAACGAGCAGGCGGACGCCGTGCTGCAGGAATTGATCGGCCGCATCAACGCCGACGGCTGAACCCGGCCACCGGGCCGGGCGCAACAGGCGCCGCCCGACCCGTTACGCGCAGGCGAGGTGCGCGGGTGGAGAGTGTCAGGCACGGGCCCCGGAACTAAAATGCCGCGGTGAAACCGATCCGCAACGCCGACCTGCACTGCCATTCCGTCGTCTCCGACGGCACACTCACCCCCGAAGCGCTGGCAGAGCGCGCCAAAGCCAACGGCGTCGACCTGTGGTCGCTCACCGACCACGACGAAATCGGTGGCCAGGCGCGCGCCGCGGCGGCGGCACGGCAGTGCGGCCTGGCCTACCTCAGCGGCGTCGAGATCTCCGTCACCTTCATCGGCAAGACGGTGCACATCGTGGGCCTGGGGTTCGATGCCACCGACGCGCGCATGGCCGCCGGGCTGGAACGCACCCGTGGCGGGCGCGGGAGCCGCGCGCGCGAGATGGCCGAGGACCTGGCCCGGGTCGGCATCCGCGGCGCCTACGAGGGCGCACTCAAATACGCCGGCAACCACGACCTGATCTCGCGCACGCACTTCGCACGCTTCATCGTGGAAAGCGGCGTGTGTCGGGACACCAACGAGGTGTTCCGCAACTATCTCGTCGAAGGAAAGCCCGGCTTCGTCGAGCACCGCTGGGCGACGCTGAAGGATGCCGTGGGCTGGATCTGTCAGGCCGGCGGCGTGGCCGTGGTCGCACACCCGGCGCGCTACAAGTTCAGCGCGACCGAGGAGTACGCCCTGTTCAGCGAGTTCAAGGGGCACGGCGGACGGGCGGTGGAAGTCGTCACGGGCAGCCACACCGCCGCCGAGGCGCGCGTCTACGCCGGCACCGCACGCGAGTTCGACCTGGCGGCCTCGCGCGGGAGCGACTTCCACAGCCCTGGCGAATCCCACACCGATCTCGGGATGATGCCGCCGCTGCCCGACGGCCTGACCCCGGTGTGGGACCTGCTCGCCGGGCGCATCCAGTAGCGCCGCGAACCAGACACCAGGGCCGGCATGGCGCAGTACTTCGAACTGCATCCGCGCAATCCGCAGCCGCGCCTGCTCAGGCAGGCCGCAGCACTGCTCGCGGGTGGCGGCATCCTGGCCGTGCCCACCGACTCGAGCTACGCGCTGGTCTGCCAGCTGGACGACAAGGCGGCTGTCGAGCGCCTGCGGCGCATCCGCGGCATCGACGACAAGCACCACCTCACGCTGCTGTGCCGCGATCTCAGCGAGCTGGCCAGCTACGCGCGCGTGGACAACCGGCAGTACCGCCTGCTCAAGTCGGTGACGCCGGGGCCGTACGTCTTCATCCTGGAGGCGAGCCGCGAAGTCCCGCGGCGCATCAGCCACCCGCAACGCAAGACCATCGGCATGCGCCTGCCCACGCAACCGGTGCTGCGCGACCTGCTGGCGCTGCACGGCGCGGCCCTGCTGTCCACCACGCTGATCCCGGCCGGCGCCACCGAGCCGCTGAACGACGCGCAGGACATCCGCGCGCAATACGAGCACCTGGTCGACGCGGTGCTCGACGCGGGCGCCTGCCCGAACCAGGCCACCACCGTGGTCGACCTGACGGGCGCGGCGCCCGTGCTGCTGCGCCGCGGCCGCGGCGACGTGGCCGCGCTCGGGCTGTGAGCGCCCCGAACCCTGGCTTCGCCAGGCCACCCGTGGCGGTGCGAGGAAACCTGGCAAAGGCGCTGCGTGTCCACATGGGCACACAGGCGCGACCGCTGCGTTCGTGGCGCTGCGACGCGCGGCCAGCCCGAAATCCGCTTCGGAGACAATCGCCGCGTGAATGATGCCAACCTGATCCAGTCGATCCTGGTCTACGCGCTGCCCGTGCTGTTCGCGATCACGGTGCACGAGGCTGCGCACGGCTATGCAGCGCGCCACTTCGGCGACGACACCGCCTGGCGGCTCGGGCGCATCACGCTCAATCCATTCAGGCACATCGACCTGGTGGGCACGATCCTGATCCCGTTGCTGCTGCTGTTTGCCACCAAGGGCGCCTTCCTGTTCGGCTACGCCAAGCCGGTGCCGGTGCAGTTCGGCCGGCTGCGCAACCCCAAGCGCGACATGGTCTGGGTCGCGCTGGCCGGCCCGCTGTCGAACCTGCTGCAGGCGCTCGGCTGGGGCGTGGCGCTGGTCCTGCTGCACGCGCTGGGCGTGCGCGAAGCGTTCTTCCTGGCCATGGCGCAGGGCGGCGTGCTCGTCAACGTGGTGATGTTCGTGCTCAACCTGTTCCCGCTGCCGCCGCTCGACGGCGGCCGCGTGCTGGTCGGCCTGCTGCCGCTGCGCCAGGCTGCGCTGGTGGCGCGCGTCGAGCCCTGGGGCTTCTTCATCGTCATGGCCTTGCTGCTGATGGGCGTCGTGAGCGACTACTGGATGCAGCCGCTGATGGCGCTCACGCTCGGCCTGCTCGACGCCTTCCTGTCTCCGCTGGCCCGCCTGCTGAACTGACCCTCCCTCCCCCGTACCATGAGCATCACGCGCTTCCTGACCGGCATCACCACCAGCGGCACGCCGCACCTGGGCAACTACGTCGGCTCGATCCGGCCTTCGGTGCGCGCGAGCCTGCGCGCGGACGTCGAGAGCTTCTATTTCCTGGCCGACTACCACGCGCTGATCAAGGTCGAGGAGCCGGCGCGCATCCAGCGCTCCACGCTGGAGATCGCCGCGAGCTGGCTGGCGGCGGGGCTGGACCCCGAGCGCGTCACCTTCTACCGCCAGTCCGACATTCCCGAGATCCCCGAACTCACCTGGTTCCTCACCTGCGTCACCGGCAAGGGCCTGCTCAACCGGGCGCACGCCTACAAGGCGGCGATGGACCGCAACACCGCGGCCGGCGTCGACATCGATGCCGACGTGAGCGCCGGCCTGTTCATGTACCCGGTGCTGATGGGTGCCGACATCCTGATGTTCAACGCGCACAAGGTACCGGTCGGGCGCGACCAGGTGCAGCACCTGGAGATGGCGCGCGACATGGCCAGCAGCTTCAACCACCGCTACGGCGCGCACTTCGTGCTGCCCGAAGTGGTGATCGAGGAGTCGGTCGCCACGCTGCCCGGCGTGGACGGGCGCAAGATGAGCAAGAGTTACGACAACCACATCGCGCTGTTTGCGCCGCGCGCGCAGCTCCGAAAGCAGATCGCAGCCATCGTCACCGACTCGCGCGCGCCGGGCGAACCCAAGCCGGTCGAAGGCTCGGCACTGTTCCAGATCTTCCAGGCGTTTGCCGACGAAGAGGAAACCGAGAGCCTGCGCCAGGCCTACGCGCAGGGCATCTCGTGGAGCGACGCCAAGACGCGCGTGTTCGAGCGGCTGGACGCCGAGATCACGCCGCTGCGCGAGCGCTACGACGCGTTGATGCGCGACCCGGCGAAGATCGAGGCCATCCTGCTGCGCGGCGCGGCCAAGGCCCGCGCCATCGCCACGCCGTTCATGGCCACGCTGCGCCACGCCGTGGGCCTGCGCAACCTGGCCGCCAGCAGCCAGGCCCGGGCCGCCAAGGCGGAAAAGGCGGCGCTGCCCAGCTTCAAGCAATACCGCGCCGACGACGGCCGGTTCGCGTTCAAGCTGGTGGATGCCAAGGGCCGGTTGCTGCTGCAAGGCCAGGGCTTCGCCTCGCCCCGGGACGCTGGCGCGGCGATCGCACGCTTGCAGCAGCAAGGGGCGGATGCCCTGGGCGCGCTGGAAGACAAGCTGAGCCCGGCGCAAGACGTGCCGGAGGCGGACATCGCAGCAGCGCTGCAGCAACTGGCAGCGGCCGCCTGAGCGCCTGGGACGGGCGAGAAACAGCGCCCGCCGCCGCGGCACCCGACCTGTTCCTGCGCGACGGCCGTCCGGTGCCCTTCATGGAGGCGGTCGTCGGCGGCCGCTCGGTCGGCGTGCCCGGCACGGTGGCGGTGCTGGTGGCCGCGCATCGGGACCATGGCCGCCTGCCCTGGCCACGCCTGATCGCGCCTGCCATCCGCCTTGCTGAAGAAGGGTTCCCGATCA
>JBDHRZ010000031.1:0-14277 GCA_039807845.1 Rhodoferax sp. | reverse complement strand
CGCGACGCGGATCGCGCGCGATGCCGAGCGCGCCGGCGTGCAGATGCTGGCCGTGCACGGGCGCACGCGCGAGCAGGGCTACCGCGGCCAGGCCGAACACGACACCGTCGCCGCGGTCAAGGCCATGGTGCGCATCCCGGTGGTGGCCAATGGCGACATCGCCACGCCGCAGCAGGCCCGTGCGGTGCTGCGCCATACAGGGGCCGACGCCGTGATGATCGGCCGCGCCGCCCAGGGCCGGCCCTGGATCTTCCGCGAGATCGCACATTTCCTGGCCACCGGCAGCGAACTGCCGCCGCCGCGGGTGGACGAGGTACGGCGCCTGCTGCTGGAGCACCTGCGTGACCACCATGACCTGTATGGCGAGCAGGTCGGCGTGCTCAGTGCGCGCAAGCACATCGGCTGGACCGTGCGGCAGTTGCCCGGCGGCGAGGCGTTTCGTGCGGCCATGAACCGGTTGGCGGATGCGCAGTCGCAATGCGCCGCCGTCAGTGCATACTTCGAGGCGCTGGAGCAGCGCATGCAACGCCTGCCCCCGGTTGCGGCCGACCGCCTGGCTGCCGAGCCCGCGCCGTGCATGGAGATCGCGTGATGAGCAAGAAACACATCGAGGAGTGTGTGCGCGCCAGTCTGGAAGGGTATTTCCGTGACTTGCGCGGCACCGAGCCCGGCGGCATGTACGACATGATGGTGCGGGTGGTGGAAAAACCGCTGCTGGAGGTGGTGATGCAGCACGCCGAGCAGAACCAGTCGCGCGCGGCCCAGTGGCTCGGCCTGAACCGCAACACCCTGCGCAAGAAGCTGCTCGAACACAAGCTGCTGGACAAGAGCCTGTGATGCATGCGATCACAGGCGCGCACAACGGGTGCCGTGTGCTGCCATGAGTACCAGACACTGCACAGACTGGGGCGGCAGCGTGTTCGCCCCCGCATGAAGGATCGATCGTGACCCAGGCCCTGATTTCCGTATCCGACAAGACCGGCATCGTCGAATTTGCCGCCGCCCTGCACGCGCTGGGCGTGGAACTGGTGTCCACCGGCGGCACGGCCGCGCTGCTGGCCGCCAGCGGCCTGCCGGTGCGCGAAGTGGCACAACTGACCGGTTTCCCTGAGATGCTCGATGGCCGCGTCAAGACCCTGCACCCGGTCGTGCATGGCGGTTTGCTGGCGCGACGCGACGTGCCCACGCACATGCAGGCGCTGGGCGAGCACGGCATCGGCACCATCGACCTGCTGGTGGTCAACCTCTATCCCTTCGAGGCGACCGTGGCCAAGCCCGGTTGTACGCTCGAAGATGCGATCGAGAACATCGACATCGGCGGGCCGGCCATGGTGCGCAGCGCGGCGAAGAACTGGAAGGACGTGGCGGTGCTGACCGACGCGTCGCAATATGAAGGCGTGCTGGCCGAGTTGCGTGGCAGCGGCGCGGTCTCCGACAAGACCCGCTTCGCACTGTCGGTGGCGGCGTTCAACCGCATCAGCCAGTATGACGGCGCGATCAGCGACTATCTCTCGCGCATCGGCCCTGACGGCACACTGGCCACGTTCCCCGGCCAGACCAATGGGTGCTTCGTCAAGCTGCAGGACCTGCGCTATGGAGAGAACCCGCACCAGCAGGCGGCGTATTACCGCGACCTGCATCCGGCGCCGGGTTCGCTGGTGAGCGCGCGCCAGTTGCAGGGCAAGGAGCTGAGCTACAACAACATCGCCGACGCCGATGCCGCCTGGGAATGCGTCAAGAGCTTCGACCAGCCGGCCTGCGTGATCGTGAAGCACGCCAATCCGTGCGGCGTGGCATTGGGGGAGCATGCCCTGCAGGCCTACGGCAAGGCGTTCCAGACCGATCCGACCTCCGCCTTCGGCGGCATCATCGCCTTCAATTGCCGCCTCGATGCTGCGGCGGCCGAGGCGGTGGCCAGGCAATTCGTCGAAGTGCTGATCGCACCGGAGTTTTCCGAGGACGCGCTGGCAGCGCTGCGTGCCAAGCCCAACGTGCGGGTGCTGCAGATCGCGCTGCCCCCCGGGGGCAGCAGTGCATGGGAGCGCGGCAGCAACGCCGTCGACATGAAACGTGTCGGCTCAGGCATCCTGCTCCAGAGTGCAGACAACCATGTGCTGGCCCTGACTGACCTGAAGGTGGTGACCCGGTGCCAGCCGACGCCAGCCCAGTTGCAGGACCTGTTGTTTGCCTGGAAGGTCGCGAAATACGTCAAGTCCAACGCCATCGTGTTTTGCGCCGGCGGCCAGACCATGGGTGTGGGTGCCGGCCAGATGAGCCGGCTCGATTCCGCGCGTATCGCCAGCATCAAGGCCGAGCATGCCGGCTTGAGCCTGATCGACACCGTGGTCGCGAGCGATGCCTTCTTTCCGTTCCGCGATGGCCTCGACGTGGTCGTCGATGCCGGCGCACGCTGCGTGATCCAGCCCGGCGGCAGCATGCGCGACGGCGAGGTCATCGCGGCGGCCGACGAGCGCGGCGTGGCGATGGTGTTCAGCGGCGTGCGCCATTTCCGGCACTGAGAGCGCCCCCGACCCTGGCTTTGCCAGGCCTGCGAGGGGATGCGGGGAAACCTGGGAGCGGCCCGGCGTTTCTGGTGGGGTCGAGAGTCCCGGGCGCGCATGCCGGATCGCCGGCGACCGGCTGCGCCCGGCAGCCTGCTACAGCGTCCTGAACACCGAGGCCGCCGCGGCGATCGTGGCGTCGATGTCGGCGTCGGAGTGCGCCGCGCTCACGAAGCCGGCCTCGTACAGGGCTGGTGCGAAATACACGCCGTGCGCCAGCATGCCATGGAAGAAGCGGTTGAAGCGTGCGCTGTCCGAGCGCATCACCTGCGCGTAGTTCTGCGGCAGCCGCTCCAGCAGGAAGAAGCCGAACATGCCGCCTTCGCTGTCGCCGCACAGCGGCACGCCGGCTGCGCGGGCGGCCTGCTCCAGGCCCTGCACGAGCGTGCGCGTCTTGTCGCCCAGCGCCTCGAAGAACCCGGGCTTGGCGACTTCGGCCAGCGTGGCCAGGCCGCAGGCGGTGGCGATCGGGTTGCCCGACAGGGTGCCGGCCTGGTACACCGGCCCGAGCGGGGCGAGTTGCTCCATCACGGCGCGCGTGCCGCCGAAGGCCGCCAGCGGCATGCCGCCGCCGATGACCTTGCCCAGGATGGTCATGTCGGGGGCAAAGCCGGGCAGTGCACGCGCATAGACGGCTTGCGCGCTGCCGGGCGCGACGCGGCAGCCGGTCATGACTTCGTCGAACACGAGCAGCGCGCCGTGCCGGCTGCACAACTCCCGACAGCGTCGCATGAAGTCAATGCTGGCGCGCACGAAGTTCATGTTCCCGGCAATCGGTTCGATGACGAGGCAGGCGAGTTCGCTGCCGTGCAGCGCAAACGCCTGCTCGAGTTGCTCGATGTCGTTGTACTCGAGCACCAGCGTGTGTTGCACCACCTCGGGAGGCACGCCGGCGCTGGTCGGGTTGCCGAAGGTGGCCAGGCCGGAACCCGCCTTCACCAGCAGGGCGTCCGCGTGGCCGTGGTAGCAGCCTTCGAACTTGATCAGCTTGTGCCGCCCGGTGGCGCCGCGCGCGAGCCGGATGGCGCTCATCGCCGCTTCGGTGCCGGAGCTGACCAGGCGCAGCATTTCCATCGACGGCACCAGCCGCAGGATCGCCTCGGCCAGTTCGATTTCACGTTCGGTGGGTGCGCCGTAGGAGAAGCCGTCGAGCGCCGCGGCGTGCGCCGCCTCGAGCACGGCCGGGTGACCGTGGCCCAGGATCATCGGCCCCCAGGAGCCGATGTAGTCGACGTAACGGGTGCCTTCGACGTCCCAGAAGTAGGCGCCCTGCGCGCGCTGCACGAAGCGCGGCGTGCCGCCCACCGCCTTGAAGGCCCGCACGGGCGAATTCACGCCGCCGGGGATGACGCGCTGCGCGCGCGCGAACAGTGCGTCGTTGGTTTCAGTGCTTCGTGTCATGGTCGGGGAAGTCGAACAAGGTGGCCGCTTCGCTGTCCGGGTCGGCATCGGCCGGGTCGGTATCGGGTTGCGCCCAGAACAGCCGATCGGCGATGGCGTGGCCCATGCCCGGCCGAAAGCCGCCTTCCAGGCAGCGGTCCAGGTAACCGAGCGCCTCCTTCACGGATTCGGCCAGGTCGCTGCCGCTGGCGAGCAGGGCCGCCAGCGCCGCCGACAGGGTGTCGCCCGCACCGGCAAACGTACTCTCCAGGCGCTCGAAGCGTTCGCTGTAGAGCACGGCGAGAGGGGAGGCGAGCACGTTCTCGATCTGCTGCGGCGGCGCCAGCATGCCGGTCACCAGGGTATAGGGCGTGCCCAGTTCGCTGGCGGCGCGTGCGAGGTCGCGCGGGCCGGGGCTTCTTGTCTTGCTGCAGTCCGGCAGCAGCCAGCGCCACAGGGTGCTGTGGTTTCCAACCAACACCGTGGCCTGCGGCAGGATCAGGTCGCGGAACGCATCCAGGTACAGGTCGATCTGCACCTCGTTCCACCACGACAGGTCGGGCATGTAGGCGATGACCGGGGTGTCGGCGTAGTCGGAGGCGATCCCGGCGATCACGCCGAGGTTCTCGGTCGTGCCGCAGAAGCCGATCTTGATCACCTGGGCGGTGATGTCCTCGAGCACGGTGCGCGCCTGCTCGCCGACCGCCTCCTCGCCCAGCGCGTAGTGCTCGACGATTTCCGTCGTGTCGCGCACGTAGGCACCGGTCAGCACCGGCAGCGGGTGTGCACCGACCGAGGTGATGGCGCTCACGTCGCCGGCCAGTCCGCCGGCACCGCTCGGATCGTTCGCGTTGAACACCAGCACGCAGGCTGGCTGTGCACCGTGCGCATCGTCATCGGATGCGAGGTCGGAAATGGGGGAGGTCATGGCCAGGACGGCGGCGTCACTGTGGCAATAATGCCGGGATTGGTGCGCGGCGCGCCAGGCGCAGGGACCGCGTCGATACAATCGTTGCATTCTATTCGAAGGCCCTTTAAGCTGTGAGCGAACCAAGAACCTGGATGTGTCTGATTTGCGGATGGCTCTATGACGAGGCGATCGGGGACCCGGAACACGGTGTCGCGGCCGGCACCCGCTGGGAGGACGTCCCGATGAACTGGACCTGCCCGGAATGTGGCGCCCGCAAGGAAGATTTCGAAATGGTTGAGATCTGACGAGCGACGGATGCGGGCGCAGTGCGAAACGCTGCACCAGGACGCGTCCCCTGACCCGGAACAATGTCAGTGCAGGAGTGCAATTGCGTGAACACCACCGGATCGACCTTCAAAGTGCTGGTCATCGACGACAGCAACACCATCCGCCGCAGCGCCGAGATCTTCCTCAAGCAAGGCGGCCATGAGGTCCTGCTGGCCGAGGATGGCTTCGACGCACTGGCAAAGGTCAACGACTACCAACCGCACCTGATCTTCTGCGACATCCTGATGCCCCGGCTCGACGGCTACCAGACCTGCGCCATCATCAAGCGCAACGCGCGCTTTGCCAACGTGCCGGTGGTGATGCTGTCCTCCAAGGACGGGGTGTTCGACAAGGCACGCGGACGCATGGTCGGCGCGCAGGACTACCTGACCAAGCCTTTCACCAAGGACCAACTGCTGCAGGCGGTCGGCCAGATCGGTGCCTCGGTGGCGGGAGTCGCGTGATGCCGATCCGCTCGGTCCTGATCGTGGATGACTCCAAGACGGAGTTGATGTTCCTCTCCAACCTGCTGCAGAAGCACCACATGACCGTGCGCACCGCGGAAGGCGCAGACGAGGCCATGAAGCGGCTGGCCGAGGGCAAGCCCGACCTGATCCTGATGGACGTCGTGATGCCGGGCCAGAGCGGCTACCAGCTGACGCGCTCGATCAGCCGCTCGCCCGAGTACGGCAGTATCCCGATCATCCTGTGCACCAGCAAGAACCAGGAGACCGATCGGGTCTGGGGCATGCGTCAGGGAGCGCGCGACTACATCACCAAGCCGGTCAACCCGGGCGAGCTGCTGGCCAAGATCAAGGCCCTGGGCTGACCCACACGCAATGGCCAACCGCGAAGCCATCCGGGAACTGCAGACGCGCCTGGCCAACCGCTTGCGTAGCGCGCGCGACGAGGGCTTGTCGGTCTCCTGGCTGGCGGTCACGGCGGGCGCACGCAATTACCTGTTTCCGCTCGCGCAGTCCGGCGAGATCTTCCCGATTGCCGGCGTGCAGGCGGTGCCGTTTGCCCTGCCCTGGTTCCTGGGTGTGGTGAATCTGCGCGGCGGCCTGTACGGCGTGGTCGACGTGGCCCGTTTCATGGCCGACGTGGCCGAGGTGCCAGCGGCTGCGCCGGCGTCGCCCAGCGCGGGCGTGCAGCGGGTGGTCACGCTCAACGCCGTGCTCGACGTCAACTGCGCGCTGCTGGTGGACGGTCTGGCCGGATTGCGCAATCCGCAGGTCTTCACCGCCAGCCTGCCACCCGAACCCGACGCGCCGGCTTTTTTCGGCAACCGGTTCACCGATGCGCAGGGTCAGCCGTGGCAGGAGATCAACCTGCAGGCCCTGTCGCAGCACCCCGGATTCCTGAGCATCACGGCGCAGCTACATTGAGGTCACCATGTCCGTAGACCGGCTAAAGAGCATGTTTTCCCGCACCGCGCAGGACTCCAGCCTGCACGGCGGCGCAGGGCATTCCGGCTATTCCACCCAGAGCGAACCGGTGACGCAGTCAGGCGGCCTGTATCCGGCGGGCGGACCTGCGGCGGCAGGCGCCGGGTCGTCCGCTGCGGCACACGGCAGCGAGCCCGCGCCAGATCTGGCACCCGCGCAGAACAGCCAGTTGCTGGTCGGCTTGCTGGTTGCCGGGCTGGTGCTGGCGGCGGGTGCTGCGCTCTACGTGTTCACGCTCGCGCATCCCGACGCGCCGCGCGTGGGCCTGGCCCTGCTGGTCGGCATGCTGCTGGCGGTCGGGTGCGGCTATGCCTTGTCCAGGACGCAGCGCACGCACGGCCTGGGCCAGCAGGCGCTTGCCCAGGCCCAGATGAAGGACGCCGAGCGGCTGGAGCAGGAGGCCAAGCGCGTCAACGATGCCAACCAGGCGGCGATCCTGCGCCTGATGAACGAGTTGCAAACCGTGGCCGAGGGGGATCTGACCCAGCAGGCTACGGTCACCGAGGACATCACCGGCGCCATCGCCGACTCGGTGAACTACACCGTCGAGGAGTTGCGCAGCCTGGTCGGCAGCGTGCAGGAGACGGTGGCAAAGGTGACGCAGACCACCTCCGAAGTGGACAACACCTCGACCGAACTGCTGGCGGCGTCCAACGAGCAGATGAACGAGATCCAGGCCACTGGCCGGTCGGTGCTGGAGATGGCCGCACGCATCAACACCGTCTCCACCCAGGCGCAGGAGTCTGCCGCGGTGGCGCGCCAGTCGCTGGCGGCGGCGGACTCCGGCCGCAGTGCGGTGCAGAACGCGATCGGCGGCATGAACGCGATCCGCGACCAGATCCAGGAGACGTCCAAGCGCATCAAGCGGCTGGGCGAGTCTTCGCAGGAGATCGGCGAGATCACCGAACTGATCTCGGACATCACCGAGCAGACCAACGTGCTGGCGCTCAACGCCGCCATCCAGGCGGCCTCGGCCGGCGAAGCCGGGCGCGGGTTCTCGGTCGTGGCCGAGGAGGTGCAGCGACTGGCCGAGCGCTCGGCCGATGCGACGCGCCAGATCACCGCGCTGGTGCGCACCATCCAGACCGACACCCAGGATGCCGTGGCGGCGATGGAGCGCTCGACCCAGGGTGTGGTGGAAGGAGCCAAGCTGTCTGACAACGCGGGTGCGCGGCTGGCCGAGATCGACCAGGTGTCGCGCCGCCTGTCCGAGCTCATCCAGCAGATTTCCGACGCGGCACTGCGCGAGGCGAGCCTGGCCAACGCCGTGGCCGACAGCATCCAGAACATCTTCGCCGTGACCGAGCAGACCAGCGATGGCACGCGCAGCACGGCGGCGCAGGTGCGCGAGCTCTCGCGCATCGCCGAGGAACTGCGCCAGTCGGTGGCGCGCTTCAAGATCGCCTGACGGACCGTCTCGCCACAGCGACCAGCGCAGGAGTCGACAAGCCGATGCAAACACCTTCCACCCCCGCCGCGGACAACGAGCTCGATTCCGGTGACCTTGGCCCATTGGCATGGGTGCTGGACGAATTGCGCAAGTCGCTGGACGGCGCCAGCAAGGCCTTGCGGCGGTTCGTACGCGACGCCGAACTGGCGCGCGGCAACGACCTGGCCGAACTCGACGCGAGCCAGTTGCGCATCGCGCGCCAGCAGTTGCACCAGGCGGTGGGCGCGCTGGAGATGGTGGGCCTGGGCGCCCCGGCCAAGCTGTTGCGCGCGATGGAGGCGATGGCGCAGAAGTTCGTCGCCCGCCCGGAACTGTGCAGCGACGATGCGGCGAACAAGGTCGAACGGGCCTGTTTCGCCCTGATCGAATACCTCGAAGGCGTGCTCAAGGGGCGCCAGATTTCCGCCGTGGCGCTGTTTGCGCAGTATCGCGACGTGATGGATCTGGTGGGCAGCGACCGGGTCCATCCGGCCGACCTGTGGGCCTTCGAATGGCGCTGGATCGACGCCGGCATACCGGCGGGCGTGCCGCCGCTGCAATATGACGCTTCGGTACGTGCCCGGGTCGACCAGGCGGTGCTCAACGTCGTGCGTTCGGCCGATCCGGTGGCCGCGACCAGGATGTCGCAGGTCAGCCGCGGGCTGGCGGCGGCGGCGGCCGAGCTCGAGCCGCGCGTGTTCTGGAAGATCAGCGCGGCGTTCTTCGAGGCGATTCACTGTGGCCTGTGCCCGGCCGATGTCTACGTCAAGCGCACCGCTTCGCGCGTCATCTCCCAGTACGCGACGCTGTCGCGTGGCGAGCCCGGCGTGGTCGAGCGGCTGGCACAGGACTTGTTGTTCTACTGCGCGCACGCGGTGCCGGCCCGCGCGGCCGATGCGCCGGTGCTGGTGGCCGTGCGCGCGGCGTATGGCCTGGCCGACAGCGCCGCGATCGACTACGCCACGCCGCGTTTCGGTCGTTTCGACCCGGGCGTGCTGGCGCAGGCGCGCAAGCGCATTGCTGCGGCCACCGAGACCTGGGCCGCCCTGGCCGGCGGCGACACGGGCCGCATCAAACCCGCCTACGAGCAGTTCGCGGCGGTAGCCGAATCGGTGCAGAAGCTCAACCCCGAGAGCGACGAACTCGCGCGCGCGCTGATGCGCGCGGTCGAGACCACGACGCGCAGCGCCGAGGCGCCCAACGCCGGCGTGGCGATGGAGGTGGCCACCGCGGTGCTGTACCTGGAGGCCGCATACGACGACCTGGACCCGTCGGACACGCAGATGACCCAGCGCAGCGTGCGGCTGGCGCAGCGGCTCGATCACGTGATTTCGGGCGGCCAGTCGGAGCCGCTGGAGCCGTGGATGGAGGAGTTGTATCGCCGGGTCAGCGACCGCCAGACCATGGGCAGCGTGGTCGATGAACTGCGCAACACGCTCGGGCAGGTCGAGAAATCGCTCGACCAGTTCTTCCGCAACCCGGAGCAACCTGCGGTGCTGACCGAGGTGCCGGGGCAACTGGCGCAGATGCGCGGTGTGTTCTCCGTGCTGGGGCTGGATCAGGCGTCGACCGCGGCACGGCACATGCGCGACAGCGTCGAGCAGTTCCTCGTCGATCGCGTGCAGGATGGTGCGAACCTCGTGTTCGAGCGGCTCGGCAACAGCCTGGGTGCCATGGGCTTCCTGGTCGACATGCTCAGCTACCAGCGCGCGCTGGCCAAGAAGCTGTTCGTCTACGACGAGGCGCTGGGCGAATTGCGGCCCTTGATGGGACGCGAGAAGGCCCCTGCGCTGGAGCCGGCGCAGCCGGCTGCCGCGGTGGCGGCCAGGCTGGACGCCGTGCCGGCGGCCGTCGGGGTGCCGCCGATCGCCGTTGCGGCTCAAGCCGCGCCTGCGCCGGCTGCCCCGCCCGAGTCGGCGGACGAGGCCGCGCTGCGCGAGATCTTCCTCGAAGAGGCGCGCGAAGTCGTGCAGACCGGCGCGCAGGCGGTGACTGCGCTCGACGCCGCACCGGCCGACCTGGCGGAGCAGACCACGCTGCGCCGTGCCTTTCACACGCTCAAGGGCAGTTCGCGCATGGTGGGCCTGGCCGAGTTCGGCGAGGCCGCCTGGGCGATGGAGCAGTTGCTCAACACCTGGCTGGCCGACCAGAAGCCCGCCAGCGCGGACCTGCGTGCACTGTGCGGCGAGGCGATGCGGCAGTTCGGGCAATGGGTCGAGGACATCGCGCACGGGCGCGCCGCGCACTGGTCGGCGCAGCCGTTTCGCAAGGCCGCCGACGCCTTGCGCGTCGAGGGCCGGCGCGTGGCGCTCGAATCCCCGGTGGTGGCCGCACCCGCGCCGGTCCCAGCACAGCCGCCGGTGGCAGTGCCGGCAGCAGCACCAGTGGCAGCGCCGGTAGCAGCAGCCATACCGGCTGCGCCCACGGTCGAGGCCAGCCCGGCGCTCGACAGCGGCGTAGGGGCGCCAGTGCCTGTGCCGGCCGTGTCCGCCGTGCCCGCGCCGCAAGCCGAACCCGTCGCGGATCTGGCGGCCGAAGCGCCGGAGCCGGCCGAAGCCGAGGCTCCCGCAACCGTGGCCGGATTCGTCGACAGTATCGGCGCCATCGAGCCGATTGCCGGGCCTGCCGAGTCGCCGTCGGCGGCCGAGGCCGCGCGCTCCGTGTTGCCCGATTTCGACCTCTCGCTGCCGTTGGAGGATGCGTCCGAGGTCACGACGGCGAGCCAGCAGTTCGCGCCCACCGAGATGTTCACGGCTTCGCAACTGTTGCCGGATGCATCGGTGTCAGACGATCGTGGGCGCGCGTCCCGGATCACGGGCGGCGAATTCGATGCGACCCAGATGCTGGAGTCGTCCGAGTTGTTCCGGCCGTCCGAATTTCCGGTCGATGCGGCTGCAGCGCCGCCGTCCCGGCCGGCAGCGGTCGCCGGGGCGCCGGAGCGACCGGAGCCGGAGCCGGAGCCGGTGCCGGAGTCGGCGGCGTCCGTCGAGGCGTTCCAGCCAACGCATACGTTTCCCGACCGCCAGCCGCCGCAGCCGGCGGCGCCAGACGAACGAGCGGTGCAGGCCGCAAAAAAAAAAATTGGGTTCGACGCCTCGTCGAGCGCCTGGCGCGATTGCGCTTCTGGTGAGCAGGGCGCACCGGCGGCGCTGCCGGCCGGGTCTGACGGCGCTGCGCGTGCCGGCGGCGTCGACGTGCCGACCGGCGAGCTCGATGCACTGACGCAGGAGAGCGACGAGGATACGCGGGTCATCGGTGACCTGCGCATCGGAATTGCGCTGCACAACGTCTACCTCAACGAAGCCGACGAGTGGTCGCGCCGCCTGTGCACCGAACTCAGCGAATGGGCGCTGGAACTCGACCAGCCGCTGCGTGATTCGACTATCGGCCTGGCACACACGCTGGCCGGCAGTTCGGGCACGGTGGGTTTCGTGGCCGTGGCCGAACTGGCGCGCCTGCTCGAACGCGCGATGCTGCACGTGCAGCGGCACGTTCCCGGACGCGCCGACCATGCCCAGGTGTTCAACCAGGCGGCGGAGGACATTCGCCGCTTGCTGCACCAGTTTGCGGCCGGATTCCTGAAGGACGCCGATCCCGCGCTCGCCGCGGCGCTGCGCGCGATCCTGCAGGGCGAGCCGGCCCTCGCCGTCCCTGCGTCGGGTCAAGCCGCCAGCGGGGCAGCGGCTGTGGCCGCCGGGGCGGCGCCGCTGATCGTCGCCAGCGACGATCACTCCGACGCCGTCGATGCGCTCGATGCCGACCTGTTCCCGATCTTCGAGGAGGAGGCTGGCGAGCTGTTTCCCCGGCTCGGGTCGGCCCTGCGCCAGTGGCACGCGCAACCCGACGATGGCGCCGCGCGCACGCTGGTGCTGCGCGCGCTGCACACCCTCAAGGGCAGTGCCCGCCTGGCCGGAGCGATGCGTCTGGGGGACCTGGCACACCGCATGGAATCGGCCATCGAGTCACTGGGCTCCGAAGTGCCCGCTGCCGGTCGCCTGGAGCCGATGCTGGGTCGATTCGACAAGCTGCAGGCGCTGTTCGACGGCCTGTGCGCGTTCGTGCGCCGGCGTACGGAAGCGTCCGCCAGCGTGCTCCCGTCCGAGGAGGCGCCCGCCAGCGTGCTTGCGCCCGAGGAGGCGCCGGCGCGCATGGTCGACGTCGCCAGTGTGCCGGCCGGCCCGGCGCAACCGACCGAGCGGCGGGTGCGCGGGCGTGGTCTCGGCGTGGCTGGCCCGGTGCGTGCGGTGGCGGCGCAAAGCGTGCGCGTGGCGGCGCCGCTGCTCGACCGGCTGGTCAACCAGGCGGGCGAAGTGATCATCACGCGCTCGCGCATGGACGGCCGGCTGGCCCAGATGCGCGCCTCGCTCAAGGACCTGACCGGCAACCTGGACCGGCTGCGCGAACAGTTGCGCGAGATCGAGCTGCAGTCCGAAACCCAGTTGCAGTCACGCATGGCGCAGGCCAAGGACGAGGCGCGCGAATTCGATCCGCTCGAGTTCGACCGTTTCACCCGGGTGCAGGAGCTCACGCGCATCATGGCCGAGTCGGTGTCGGACGTGGCCACGGTACAGCGGCAGTTGCAGCGCGCGATGCAGGGTGCCGAGGATGACCTGATCGCGCAGGCGCGCCAGGCGCGCGAACTGCAGCGCGACCTGCTGCGCACCCGCATGATCGAGTTCGAGTCGATCTCCGAGCGGCTGTACGGCGTGGTGCGTCAGACCGCCAAGGACGTGGGCAAGCAGGTCAAGCTCGACATCGTCGGCGGCTCCATGGTGCTCGACCGCGGGGTGCTCGAACGCATGGTGCCGGCGTTCGAGCACATGCTGCGCAACGCGATCGACCACGGCATCGAGGCCCCGGCGCGGCGCGCCGGCGCCGGCAAGCCGACCGGTGGCACCATCACCATCAGCCTGCGCCAGGAAGGCAACGACGTCTCGGTCACGTTCGCCGACGACGGCGCCGGACTGGACCTGGCGCGCATCCGGGCCAAGGCACTCGCCAGGGGATTGGTGGCAGCCGGCCAGGAGCTGGGCGACGACGAGACCGCCAACCTGGTGTTCGCCGCCGGCTTTTCCACCGCAGACAGTGTGACCGAGCTCTCGGGCCGGGGCATCGGCCTGGACGTCGTGCGCTCGGAGGTCAACGCCCTGGGCGGGCGCATCGAGACCACCAGCGAGCCGGGCCACGGCACGCAGTTCAAGCTGGTCGTGCCGCTGACGACGGCCGTCACCCAGGTCGTGATGCTGCGTCTGGGCACGGTGTCGATCGGCGTGCCGTCCAACCTGGTCGAGATCGTGCGCCGGGTCCCGCTGGCCGAGGTCGAGCAGGGTTACCGCGACAACCGGTTCGTCCATGGTGGCGAGCCGATGCCGTTCTTCTGGCTTGGGGCATTGCTGCAGGTGTCCGGCGCCAGCGCCGCCGCCGCTGCCCGGCACCGTCCGGTGGTGGTGCTGCGCAGCGCCGGGCGCCGGGTCGCGGTGCACGTGGACGAGGTGCTGGGCAACCAGGAGGTGGTGGTGAAGAACCTCGGCCCGCAGCTCTCGCGCATGCCGGGCCTCACCGGCATGTCGGTGCTCGCCTCGGGCGCTGTGGTGCTGATCTACAACCCGGTGGCACTGGCCGCGGTGTATGGCGAGGCGGCACTGCAGATGCAGGAGGCGGTGCGCAGCGCGCCGGCGCACGCGGTCGGCACGCCGCAGGCCGTGGCAGCGCTCGGCGGCGTGGCCACGCCGCTGGTGCTGGTGGTCGACGACTCGATCACGGTGCGCCGCGTGACGCAGCGCCTGCTGCTGCGCGAGGGTTATCGGGTGGTGTTGGCCAACGATGGCCTGCAGGCGCTGGCGAAACTGCAGGAAGAACTGCCAGCGGTGGTGTTGTCCGACATCGAGATGCCGCGCATGGATGGCTTCGACCTGGCGCGCAACATCCGTGGCGACGCGCGGCTGCGCTCCCTGCCCATCATCATGATCACCTCGCGCATCGCCGAGAAGCACCGCCAGCTGGCAACCGAACTCGGGGTGGACCACTATCTGGGCAAGCCCTATGCGGAGGACGAGTTGCTCGGCCTGTTGCGCCGCTACTGCGCCGAGGTGGAAGCCGGGGCCTGAGAGCCTGTGAAGATATGAATCGTGCCCGCGTGGGGTCCCAGAAAGGGCCCAATCTAGGCGCAAGGCGCAGCCGGGGTGGGGCCCCGGCGAGGCCTTGCAACGACGAGTGGGCCCT
>JBDHRZ010000030.1:0-14322 GCA_039807845.1 Rhodoferax sp. | reverse complement strand
TGCAAAGGCGGCGACCCGGGCAAAGACACCCGTCCGGGCCAAGACACCCGGCCCGGCAAAGGTGGTGAGTCCTTCAGGCCGGCAGCCAGCGCCCAGGGTCGCACGCAGGCGCAAGGCTCAGGACGAAGCGCCCCCATCCACGGGGAACACCGCGCCGGTGCAGTAAGCGCTCTCGTCGCTGGCCAGGAACAGCACCATGGCGGCGACTTCGGCCGGCGTGCCGTAGCGCGCCAGCGGGATCGTGCGCAGCATGTGCGCGCGCGCCTTCTCGGGCGCGTTCGGGGCGCTGCCGCGCTCGAGCGCGGTCATCATCCTGCTCTCCAGCGGGCCCGGGTTGACGCTGTTGACGCGCACCTTGAAGCGTGCGGCGTCGTGCGCCGCCGAGCGCACCAGGCCGGTGACCGCGTGCTTGCTCGTGCTGTAGCCGCAGATGCCGGCGCCACCCTGCAGGCCGGTGACCGAGGAGCACACGATGATGCTGCCCCCGCCCGTGCGGGCCAGCGCCGGCAGCGCGTGCTTGATGCCCAGGAACGGGCCGACCACGTTGATCGCGAGCGTCTGCTGGAACACCTCCAGCGGGTACTCGCCGATCGGAGCGACCACGCCTTCGCTGCCCGCGTTGGCAAACAGGATGTCGAGACGGCCGAACCGCTGCACGGTGAACGCGACCAGCGCGCGGTTGTCCTCCTCGCGCGTCACGTCGGCGGCGAATGTCGCCACTGCGTCGCTCGCGAGTTCTTGCTGCGCTGTGTCCAGCGATGCCTGGCTGCGCCCGCACAGCACGAGGCGCGCGCCGTGCGCGACGAACGCGCGTGCGCACGCCATCCCGACCTCTCCTGCGCCGCCCGTGATGATGGCGACCTTGTCCTGCAACCGGCGTGCAGCGGGCACCTGTTCTGCGCTCATCAAGACATCCTTTCGATCACCATCGCGCTGGCGACGCCGGCGGCGCCGCAGATCGCCATGCAGGCACGCTGCGCGCCGCGGCGCTCGAGTTCGTCGAGCACCACGCTCACCATCGCCGCGCCGGTGCAGCCCATCGCGTGGCCGATCGCGATCGCGCCGCCGTTCACGTTGAGCCGCTCGGGTTCGACCTGCATCTCGTCCATGAAGTGCAGCGCCATCGCGGCGAAGCCTTCGTTGATCTCGAACAGGTCGATGTCGCCGACCTCCAGCCCGGCGCGCCGAATCGCCTGCCGCGCCGCCGTGACGGTGCCGGTGAGCGCGAGCATGCGCTGCGAGCCTACGTCGGCGATACCGAGGATGCGCGCGCGCGGCGCCAGTCCGGCGCGCTGCACCGCAGCGGCGCTGCCCACCAGCACCGCGGCAGCCCCGTCGGCCAGCGCCGGCGCGTTGCCGGCGTGGTGCAGGTGTTCGATCGCGGGCAGGCCATAGCTGCGGCACAGCAGCGCGTCCCAGCCCTGCTCGCCGCCCTTGGCGCCCCACTGCGCGAAGGCCGGCTGCAGCGCGGCGAGCGACGCGAGCGTGGTGGCGGGCCGCACGTTCTCGTCGTGCGCGAGCAGCAATGCGCCATCGGCGCCGGTCACCGGGATCATGGACGGTGCGTGCGCGCGTGCTGCGGCCGCGGCCGCGCGCTGCTGTGAGCGCACGGCGTAGCCGTCGAGCCGCGCGCGGCTGTAGCCGCGCCGGGTCGCGATCGCGTCGGCCGCGATGCCGATCGGCACCAGGCGTGCCTGCCGTTGCAGCGCGGGGTCGTGCGTGAGCGGCCCCTGGTCGGACCCCATCGGCACGCGCGACATCATTTCCACGCCGCCGCCCAGCGCCAGCGTGTCGCCATGCAGCGCCTGCAGCGCCGCGAAGTTGGTGGCCGACAGCCCCGAGGCGCAGTAGCGGTTGATCGTGACCGCGCCGGTGGCGTCGCTCCAGCCGGCCAGCGGCAGCGCCAGCGTGCCCACGCTGCTGCCCTGGTCGCCGGCCTGCGTGACGCAGCCGAAGACCGCGTCGCTCACCAGCGCGGTGTCCAGCGCGCTGCGCCGCGTCAGGGCGCGCAGCGTCTGTGCCAGCAGTTCGGCCGGCTTGACGCCTTTCAGGCTGCCCTTGTCGTTGCCGCGGCCGCGCGGCGTGCGCACCGCATCGACGATATAGGCGGTGTTCATGCCGGCTCCTCGCTGGCGGCAGGCAGTTCGCCCAGCAGCCGGCTGAACGAATCGTTGGCGCTGGCGTGGCTGTGCAGGCCCAAGTCCTGCAGCGCGTGTACCGCCGCGGCCGGATCCGCCGCGGCCATCGGCCGCGCGTCGGTCTCGCCGACGCCCGCGCGCCGCAGCACGCCGCCACCGCACACCAGCACCTCGCCGCTCACGTCGCAGCCCGCGTCGGCCAGCCAGCCCACCAGCGGCGCCACGCGTTGCGGGTCGAAGGTGGCGGCGGTCTGCGGGTTCATGTAGGGTGCCGTCATCTGCGAATAGCCGTACGGCGCGATCGCGTTGACGCGCACGCCATGGCGCCGGCCCTCGATGGCCAGCGCGCGTACCAGGCCGATCACCGCCGCCTTGGCGGCCGAATACGCCGCCTGTCCGTGGTTGCCGTACAGGCCGGCGCTCGAACTGGTCAGCACGACGCGGCCATAGCCCTGCGCGACCAGCTGTGGCCAGGCGGCGTGCACCAGGTGCAGGTTGCCGAAGAAGCCGGTGTCGAAGATTTCGCGGAATTCGGCGATCGACTGTTTGGCAAACGTGCGGCCACGGTCGATGCCGGCGTTGGCCACGACGATGTCGAGCCGACCGAATTCGCGCAAGGCCTGTTCCACCATCGCCGTGCCGCTGTCCGGATCGGCGACGTCGCACCAGTTGGCGCTGGCGGCGCCACCGGCGGCGCGGATTGCATCCACGGTCTGCCATGCCGAGGTGTCGGCATCTGCTTCGCCGGCGTGGCGCCGGTTGTTGACCAGCACCCGGGCGCCCTGGCGCGCGAGGTGCAGGGCATAGGCCCGGCCCAGCCCCTTGCCCGCGCCGGTGACGATCGCCGTGCGGCCACGCAGGTCGATGGGCGGGTTCACGGCCGCGTCCACGGGAAGAACAGCGGCACCCGGCGCATGTACTGGGCATACGCGGGCTTGGTCTTTTGCAGGTAGCGCTCCTGCATCGGCGTGGCCGAGCCGGAGTGCATGAACCAGGTCACGTACAGCGCACTGACCAGCGCCAGCCAGCCCCACGGGTGCACCAGGCCGAGCGCGCCGAAGCTCCACCAGACCAGCGCCTCGCCGAAGTAGTTGGGGTGGCGCGAGAGCGACCACAGGCCGGTGTCGAGCACCTGGCTGCGATCGGTGCGCTGGCGCTTGAAGCGCTCGAGCTGCAGGTCGCTGATGACTTCGAAGCCGAACCCGAGTGCAAACAGCGCCAGCGCCAGCAGCAGCAGCCAGCCCAGCGCGTGCGGCCCGGCGGCAACGGCGGCGACCAGTCCGAGCGACCACAGCCAGACCATCACGCCCTGCATGGCAAACACCTGGAAGAAGCTCCACCACCACCAGTGCCGGCCGAAGCGGCGGCGCCAGGCCGCATAGCGCCCGTCCTCGGGGTGACCGGCGTTGCGCGTGCCGATGTGCAGCGACATGCGCGCCGCCCACAGCGTGACCAGCACGGCGGACACGATCTCGTGTGCCGACCAGCTGCCGCGGCGCGCCAGCAGGACCAGCACCGGGATCGCCGCAGCCAGCGGATAGGCTGCGTCCATGATGTCGACGTCGCGCCGGGCCAGGCTCACCAGCCAGACCAGTGTGAGCAGGGCCGCATTGACGACGGCGACCTTCAGGTAGACGGACAGGAAGAAGTTGCCGGGCCAGTACGAGCGGCTGAACCACCACCACAGGCCGATCGCGGCGGCCGCCAGCGGCATCAGCCATTCGCGCAGCGTCCCCACGTGCAGCTCGGGCCGGCGGCGAAACACGAGCAGGCCCAGCACCCAGACCAGCCAGAGTACCGCGGCCGCAGCGATCAGTGCAGTCTTGATCATGGCGCCTTCCCGCTGAGCAGGCCCTCGCGCAGGTCTGCGCCGTTCGCCCAGCACGAGTGGGTGCCCGAGCAGATCTTGTGCGGCAGTGCGATGCGGCACACCGGCCCGTCGGTGAAGCGCTTGCAGTCGATCAGCAGCGCTTCGGAGGTCTGGTCGTTTTCGTTCGTCACGAAGGTGACCAGGTAGCCGTCGTCCTCGTCGCGGGCGTCCACGCGTGGCGCGAACGGCGCTTCGCTGGCGAACTGGCCCTCGGGCAGACGCAGTTCCCACGATTGGCCGGTCTGCAGGTCGTGTTTCACGTAGCCGTGGAATAGGAACCAGCCCGGCACCGCGACCGCGCTGTAGGCATAGCGATAGGGCCGGCCGGAATAGCGCAGGTTGTACATGCCGAACTCCAGCACGCGCTCGTCGAGCCGCTGCTCGGTGGTCTGGCCGGTCTTCAGGTTCAGGCGCCAGCGGTGCAGGTGCGGCCTGAGCTTGTGCTGGTCCAGGTAGGCCATCATGCGTTCATAACCGGCGGGCGCACCGTCGAAGTTCTTCGGTTCCGGATCGTCCTGGAAGTAGCCGTCGAGCACGATCTCGTCACCTTCCTCGTAGGCGTTGAGCCAGTGCAGCACGAAGGTGGGCGCGGCTTCGAACCAGCGGATGTCCGTGCTCTGGCCGCGGCGCGGGATGACCGCCAGGCGCGAGGGCATGTGCGGGTGAAATTTCACCACGTGCATGCCCTTCTTCAGCAGCGCCTCGTCCCAGAACAGCGGAAAGTCGTTCAGGATCGCGTAGTGCTGCGTGAACGCCATGTCGTGCGGCAGGCGTGGCCCGGGCAGCGGCACGGGCACGTAGTGCACCAGGCGGTCGTGCCGGTCCACCACGCCGTAGTGCATGTAGGGCGGGTACTTGGAGTAGTTGAAGAACAGCATCTCGCCGTTGGACTCGTCCACCTTCATGTGCGCCGAGATGCCGTCCAGCGGTGACCACGAAGGGATGCCGTGCTGCTCGAGCGTGAGCGGGTCGAGCCGGTAGCCTTCGCCGCACTGGTAGTAGGAGGCGATTGCCTTGCCCGCGTGCACCACCACGTCGGTGCTCGATGCGTCCTTGATCGCGCCGTGTGCGCCCCAGCCCGGACGCGTCGATTTCCGCGGGTCTTCCATCAGCCCGGCCCACAGGCTGTGGCCGGCCTCGACCTCGGCCTGCAGACCCTTGGTCTGCACGAAGCGGTTGCGGTAGTCGGCCTTGCCGTCGCGAAACGTGATCATGTGGATCATGCCGTCACCGTCGAACGGGTGGAAGCGCCCGATCGCCTGGTGCAGCGGGTTGTGCGTGTTGCGCAGGTAGACGCCGTCGATGTCCTGCGGGATGCGGCCCTGCAGCACCTTCAGGTCGGTGGCATCGAGCTCTTCGCGCAGCGGCTTGAACGGGCCCTGCAGGTACGGGTTGTCACTGGGCTCGAGATTGCTGTCCCAGCGACGGATCAGTTCGACCGACATGAGGTTTCCTCGACGGGGTGGAAGAAATGCAGGCGCCATGGGCGGGCGTGAATGCCACCTCCCATGGATGCACGGATTGCCGGCAGGCGCTGCACAGCACCGCGGGCACGAATTCGTGCCCGCAGGCCTTGTGGCGCGGGCGGATGGATGCGTCCTGCTGCAGATGTTGCGCGGCCCAGTTCGACAGGCAGGCCAGGTAACCGAACAGATCGCGGCTGGCCGCGGTGAGCCGGTAGCGGCGCCGGCGCTGGTCCTGCGCGTCGGGCTGGGCTTGCAGCAGCCCAGCGTCCTCCATGCCGGCCAGGCGGCGCGCCAGCACGCTGCTGGAGATGCCCAGTACGTGCAGCAGCTGGTCGAAGTGGTGGCAGCCCAGCATCACCGCATTCACGATCAGCAGCGACCAGCGGTCGACGCGCAAGCCGATGCCGGAGCGATCCTCGCGCGCCAGCCGGCTGCTGCGGGCGTATCGGGTGGCGCGTTCCAGCAGCACCGGATTGACCTGCAGCGCCAGCTTCAGGTCGCGCATCCCGGCCGGGGCGCGACACGCCGCGCACGCCAGCACCGGCGTGAAGGCATGGCCGCAGCTGCGGTGGACCAACTCGCTGGGCAGCGCCGGGCCGCGTCCGCCCCAGCGACGCTGCCAGAGCCAGAACATCAGCACGTGGTGGTAGAGCTGCAGGCCGGCGCGCGTGAGCCGGTAGCCCTGGCGCGCCGGCCGGCCGCCGTCGCAGCAGCGGCGCATCAGCCCGAGCGCGATCAGCCGGCGCAGCCGGTCGGCCAGCGTGGCGCGTGGAATGCCCAGCCGCTGGTGCCAGAGCGCGAACTGCTGGATGCCGGTGAAGGCGCCCAGCAGCACGGCCGAGGTCCAGCCGTCGCCCAGCATCATCAGGCCATGGTTGAGCCCGCTGCTGGCGAAGGCGTCGCGCGTCAGGTCCAGGTCTGCGGCGCAGCGCAGGCTGGCGTGGGGCGCGCGGGGTCGCATGCCGATCAGGCATCGCGGGCGACGACGAAGCTCACCACGGTGCCGCACGAGCCGCCGACGTTGAAGGTCTGGATGCGGCGCGCGCCGTCGATCTGCATGTCGCCGGCCTGGCCGCTGACCTGGCGCGCGGCGTCGAGCAGCATGCGTGCGCCGGTTGCGCCCACCGGGTGGCCGCAACCGATCAGGCCGCCGCTCATGTTGACCGGGCAACTGCCCCCGGCTTCGATCGTGCCGTCCTCGATCGCCTGCCAGCTCTGCCCCGGCGGCGTCAGGCCGAGATGGTCGATCGCCATGTATTCGGTGGTGGTGAAGCAGTCGTGCGTTTCCACTCCGTCGATGGCCTCGATGCCGGCCACGCCGGCGCGCGCCCACGCTTCCTCGATCGCCTGGCGCGCATGGGGAAACACGTAGGGTGCGTTCGCGCTGCGCGCGAGCTTGTCCTTCAGGCGCAGGGCGGCATTGCGGTGGCCCCAGCCGGCGATGCGCGGCATCCGGTCCAGCGTGCTGCCGGTGCGCCGCGCGTGCTCGCGCGCGAACGCCGCCGAGGCCAGCACCAGGCCGGCGGCCCCGTCGGTGATCTGGCCGCAGTCCTGGCGGCGCGTGCCCGGTTCGATCACCGGGTTGGCTTCGTCGTCGTCGGTGAAGCTCCGTTCGTTGAACTGCCACTTGCGCGTCTGCGCGAGCGGGTTGCGTCGGGCGCTGCCGTAATTGAGTTCGGCGATGCGGTTGAGGTGCTTGCGGTCGAGCCCGTAGCGGCGCTGGTACTCGCCTGCCAGCAGGCCGAATGCCGCCGGCCACATGAAGGTGCAGTCGATGTCTTCGCGCCCTTGCCAGGCGGCCGCGTTCTGGTTCGTCGAGGACTGGTCGCCCGGCAGGTTCTTGAATTCCTCCACTCCGAGCACCAGGATGCAGTCGTAGCGCCCGGCCTCGATTTCGGCCATCGCGCTCAGGATCGCCAGCGACGCCGAGGCGCACGCACCCTCATGGCGCATCGCCGGCACGCCCCACAGCTCGGGCACCACCTGCGCCACCATCGAGCCCAGGTGCGCCTGCTGGCGTTGCAGTTCGGCGAACGCGTTGCCGACGTGGATGCTCTGGACCTGCGTCGCATCCACGCGGCTGGCCTCGAGCGTGCCCAGGGTGCCCTCGCGTGTCATGTCGGAGATGTCCTGGCCATGGCGCGACCAGGACTTGGCGAAGTCGGTCTGGTAACCGCCGAGGATGTAGGTGGAAGTCGGCATGGGTACTCCTGTGCAAGTGCGATTCAGTTGGCGGCGTGCGCCACGGGTTCGGGTTGGGGCAGGGCCGCCAGGCGCTGGCAGGCGCTGCGGTATTCCACGCGCAACTGCGCGACCACGTCGGCCAGCGGCTCGATGCGCCGGACCACGCCCACGCCCTGGCCGGCGGCCCAGATCTCCTTCCAGCGCTTGTTGCCGATGGTCTGGGCGGTGTCGTAGTGGCGCCTGGGCGCAGGCGGCATATCGTCCGGGTCCAGGCCATTGGCACGCAGCGAGGGTTTCAGCCAGCTCGCCGCGGTGCCGGTGATGCTGGCGCTCACCATGACGTCGTCGACGCTGCTGTCCACCACCATCTGCTTGTAGGCCGGCACCGCCATGCTCTCGTGCGTCGCGATGAAGCGCGTGCCCATGTAGACGAAGTCGGCTCCGGCCGCCACCGCACCGGCCACGCCCCAGCCGTCGCTGATGCCCCCGCCGACGACGAGATAGCCTTCGAAGAAGTCACGCACCGCGCCGATGAAGGCAAACGGCGAGATCGCGCCGGTGTGCCCGCCGGCGCCGCTGGAGATGCAGGCCAGCCCGTCGGCTCCCGCAGCCACCGCCTTGCGCGCCAGCGTGATGGTGGTGACGTCGGCGAACACCAGGCCTCCGTAGGCCTGCACGATCGGGATCGCCGGCTTCGGGCTGCCGAGTGCGGTGACCACGATCGGCGGCCGGTAGCGCGCGATCAGCTCCAGGTCCTGCGCCAGCCGCGTGTTGGACGAGTGGGTCACCAGGTTGGCGCACCAGGGACCCAAGGTGTGGGCGCCCTGCCGCTCGCGCGCCTGCGCCAGCCCTTCGGTGATCTGCTGCATCCAGCGCTCGAGTTCGGCGATCGGCCGCGCATTGGGTGTCGGGAATGCGCCCACGATGCCCGCCTTGCAGGCGGCCAGCACCATCTCGGGGCCGGAAATCAGGAACATCGGCGCGCTGAATACCGGCAGCGGCAGCGGCAGGCCCGGGAGGGTTCGTTTCATGGTGTGGCTTCCGTTTGGTGGTGACGGGGCCCGCGAGTCTCCCAGGAGCGGGCGGCGGGGGCCGGCGCCCCGTTCATCGGGCGTTTCCTGCTGGGCCGGTGCGTCGCCAGACCAGGCGATGCCGGCGCGCCACGGTGCTGCCGGGCAGGGTGTCCGAGGCCGACAGCGTGAGGCTGCCGTCGTCGGCAAAGTGCAAGTCCCGGACCTGCTCGGTGCCGACGAAATTCGGGTTCAGTGCGTGGGTGACGCGGTGCACCACCTGCAGGCGACCGGGCTCGCCGCGGATGGTGTACGGCCCCGCATACTGGAAATAGCTCTCGAACGCGGCCAGCCGCTCGGACTCGGGCGCGCTGCGCCCGCTGTCGCTGGACAGGCGCGCACGCTTCCTGCGCGCGATGCAGGCGCTCATCTGGCCGTCGCTGCTGTAGAGGATCAGGCCGGTGGCGTCGGCGCCGAACGGCAGGCTCGGCGGGCGGCCGTCGCTGTAAGCGATTTCCCAGCGCACCAGCTGCCAGGTGCCGAGCAATGGGTTGCCGGCAGCGCCAGCCGCAGTCGTCTGCATGGGTCCAATTCACTTTCCTAGTTGAACTTATCTTAGGTCAAAGAATTCCGGCTGGCAAGCGTCCCGGCCACTGTGCAGCCTCGACAATGTCACCATGGTGTCACCCTCCGTTGCGCAGACCGAACCGCCAGCCGGCGGCCATCCGTTCGCGTCGCTCACGCCGGACCGGGTGCTCGATGCGCTGCAGGCGGTCGGCCTGCGCGGCGATGGCCGGATGACGGCCTTGTCGAGCTACGAGAACCGGGTCTACCAGGTGCGGCTCGAAGACGGCGCGGTGGTGGTCGGCAAGTTCTATCGGCCCGGGCGCTGGAGTCTGGCGCAGGTACAGGAGGAACACGATTTCTCGCACGCGCTGACACAGGCCGAGGTGCCGGTGGTCGCGCCGCTGCGCCTGGAGGGCACGAGCGTTCACCGGTGCGGCGAATTCCTGTTCAGCGTCAGCCCGTTCCGTGGCGGCCGTGCACCGGATCTGGACCACGCCGAGGTGCTGGAGTGGATCGGCCGCTTCCTGGCCCGCCTGCACGCGGTGGGCGCGCAGGCGGCGTTCGTGCACCGGCCGGCGCTGGATCTGCAGGGCTTCGGCGTGGCCGCGCGCGAGTGGCTGCTCGGGCAGCAGCGCATTCCGCTGGATGTCGAGCGCGCCTGGGCGGACATGTCGGCGCAGGCGCTGGCGCTGGTCGAGCGCCACGACTGCCTGGCCGGGCGCGTGGCGCCCGGCGGCGCGGAGCCGATCGCGCGGCTGCGCCTGCATGGCGACTGCCACAGCGGCAACATCCTGTGGACCCCGACCGACGCGGCGCCCGCCGCCGGCCCGGGGCCGCACTTCGTGGACATGGACGATGCGCGCACCGGACCGGCGGTGCAGGACTTGTGGATGCTGCTCTCGGGTGAGCGCCAGCAGCGCCAGCAGCAGCTCGGCGCGCTGATCGACGGCTACGAGCAGTTCCGCCCCTTCGACCGGCGCGAGCTGGCCTTGATCGAGCCGCTGCGCACGCTGCGCCTGATCCATTACAGCGCCTGGCTGGCGCGCCGCTGGGACGACCCGATATTTCCGATCAACTTCCCCTGGTTCGGCTCCAGCGACTACTGGAAGGGCCAGGTGCAGATGCTCGAGGACCAGTGCGAAGCGATGGAGGAAGCGCCGCTGGTGGCTTGAACCTGAAAGACCCTTCCAAGTTGACGAGCTGCTGTGTGGGCGCCGTCGGCGCTCAGGTCACAGCAGCCCGCCCGGTCGCCGCTGGCGCCAGCAGACGCCGGGCCCACTGGAACGGCAGCAGCATCGCCAGCCCCAGGCCGCAGGCCGCGAGCCAGCCCGCCGGGGGCAGCGGCGTGAAGCGCAATGCGCTCGCGAGCACCGGCACGGCCGTCACCAGCAGCAGGGCCAGCATGGTGCCGCCGAGTACCAGGCGGTCAGCGCCGGCAGGTCGCGCCACAGCCCGCGCCAGTGCGGCGTGACGCGCCGGCTGGGCAGGATCAGCGCCGCATTCGCCGTGACCAGGGTCACGAACAGCGCGGTGCGGGCCGACCCGGCGCTCAGGCCGTGGGCCAGCAGGCCGAGGTACAGGCCGATCAGGACCAGCGTGAGCAGACCGCCCTGCAGCAGGCCGAGCGCGACTTCGCTGCGCGACACCAGGTCCTGCGTGCGCGGGCGCGGCGGGCGCTCCATCAGCGTGGCGTCCTGCTCCTGGGCCTCGAACACGATCGAGCAGGCCGGGTCGATCACGAGTTCGAGGAACGCGATGTGCAGCGGCACCAGCACCAGTGGCAGGCCGAACAGCACCGGCAGCAAGGCCAGGCCGGCGATCGGCACGTGCACCGCGATGGTGTAGACCATCGCCTGGCGCAGGTTGGCATAGATGCGCCGGCCGAGCCGGACCGCGTGCACGATGGCGGAGAAATCGTCCGCCAGCAGCACCAGGTCGGCCGCCTCGCGCGCCACGTCGGTGCCGCGTTGCCCCATCGCGATCCCGATGTGCGCGGCCTTGAGCGCCTGCGCGTCGTTGACGCCGTCGCCGGTCATGGCCGCCACGTCGCCGCGCGCCTTGAGCGCCTCGACCAGCGCGAGCTTTTGCTGCGGCTTGATGCGCGCGAACACGTTCACTGTCGCCACGCAGTGGGCGAGCGCCTGGGCGTCCAGTGTGGCCAGGTCCGCCCCGGTGACCACGCGCACGGTCTCGATGCCAGCCTGCGCCGCGATCGCGCCGGCCGTGCGCGGATGGTCGCCGGTGATCATCACCACGCGAATGCCAGCGCGGCGCAGTTGCGCCACCGCCTGCGGCACCTGAGCGCGCAGCGGATCGGCCAGGCCGATCAGCCCGAGCAGTTCGAAGTCGAAGTCGTGCTGGTCCTGCGGGTGCTCGGCCTGCGCGTGGTGGCTCGCGCGCGCCACGGCGAGCACGCGCAGACCCCGTCCGGCCATGGCGTCGGCCTGCGCGGCCAGGCGTGCGTGCGCGCTCGGCTCCAGGTGGCACAGGTCGGCGATCGCCTCCGGCGCCCCCTTGGCTGCGACCACGTCGGCGCTGCCGGCCTCGCCGTGCCACAGATGCGACATCGCCGGGAGGCGGGGCGACAGTTCGTATTCCTGTGCCAGCGCCCATCGCGGGTGCAGGCGGCCGGTGTCGGTCAGGCGGGCGCCGGCCAATGCGTGGAACGCCTGCTCCATCGGGTCGTGCGGATCGACCTCGCTGGCCAGCACCGCGTATTCGAGCAAGGTGTGGAAGGGCTCCGGCAGGTGCTCCAGATCGGCCTCGACTTCGAGCATCTGCTCGCCCGCCTGCAGCGCCACCACCGCCATCCGGTTGTGCGTCAGCGTGCCGGTCTTGTCGACGCACAGCACGGTCACCTGGCCCAGGGTTTCGATCGCGCCGAGCCGGCGCGTGAGCACCTGGTGCGCAGCGATGCGCCGGGCGCCGAGCGCCATGAACACGATCATGATGACGGCGAACTCCTGCGGAAGCAGGCTCATCGCCAGCGTGATGCCGGCCAGCACCGCGTCGACCCAGCCGCCGCGCAGCCATTGCAGCAGCAGCGCCAGCAGCGTGCTCACCGCCAGACCGGCCAGCAGCACGCGGCGCATCAGGCGGTCCACTTCCGCGCGCAGCGGCGAGCGCTCCAGCGCAATCGTGCCCAACGACTGGCCGATGCGCCCCAGTTGCGTGCGCCGTCCGGTGGCCTGCACCTGCACCAGGCCCTGTCCGGCGTGCACCAGGGTGCCGGCGAACACGCGCTCGCCGACCTGCCGGGACACCGCCAGCGATTCACCGGTCAGCATCGATTCGTCCAGCGCCAGGTCGTGCGCCTGCAGCAGGACGCCATCGGCCGCCACCCGGTCGCCGTCCGCGAGCAGCAGCAGGTCGCCCGCGACCACCTCGCGAGCGGCGATGCGCTCGGCGGCACCGGCGCGGATCACGCGGGCACGCGGGCTTGACAGGTCACGCAGTGCGTCCAGCGTCCGGTCGGTGCGGCGCTCCTGCGCGATGGTGACGCCGATGATGATGCAGACGAATCCGAGCAGCACCAGTGCTTCGCGCGGGTCTCCCATCGCCAGGTACAGCGCGCCGGCACCGAGCAGAAGCAGGAACATCGGCTCGCGCACCACCTCCCCGGTGATGTCGATCAGCGTGCGACGCTGCGACGGGCCGAGTTCGTTCGCTCCGTCCGCGCGCAGGCGCCGCGCCGCCTCGGCGCTCTCCAGGCCCTGGGGGTGTGTGCTGTCCATTGCGTCGGTCCGGCGGGTGAGGGTGTGTGATGCGCGGCATCACGGGTTTCGAGTGGGTCTCGGTCGCCCTGCATCATCGCATCGCGCCCGCGGCGCCGCGTGAGCGAGAATCCCCGCCCATGACCGATACCGAACACCCCGCCCGCCCGCCCTTGCCCGACCACCTGTCGGTCGACCCGCGCAGCCCGCACCACGTGGCTGCGGTGTTCGAGCATGAGGTCGGCATCCTGCTCAACGGCAAGGAGCGTTTCGACGTCGCCGAGTACTGCATCAGCGAAGGCTGGGTGAAGGTCCCGGCCGGCCGCACGCTCGACCGCCGCGGCAACCCCTTGCTGATCAAGCTGAAAGGGGCGGTGGCGGCGTTCTACAAGTAGCAAGCGCCCGCGCGCGCGACCGCTGCACGCGCCAGCAAGGGCTGCCGCCGGCCGGAGCCAGGCAGGCGACCAGGGCGTCCCACTGGCGCACCGGGACCTGGCTGGCACGGCTCGTCATCCAGTAGCCGTCCTCGGACGCCAGCATGTGTTCGGACACGCGCACCAGCGTGCCGGCGTGTAGCTCCGCTGTGCACAGGGGCAGCGAGCCCAGCAGCACGCCAAGGCCCGCGCGCGCGGCGGCCAGCGCCGCAACGAAGCTGTCGAAGCGGTAGCGCGGCAGCGCGCCGACGGCCTCGCCGCTGTGTTCGGCCCACTCCTGCCAGCCCGGGCGCGGGCCGGCGACGGCGATGGCCGGCAGATCCTGCCAGCGGGCCTGGCTGCGCAGCAGTGCGGGTGCAGCCAGCGGCGCGAGCAGTTCCGGGTAGAGCCGGGCGCAGTCCATGCCCGGCCAGCCGCCGTTGCCGTAGCGCACCTCGATGGTCGCGTTGGCGCGCGCGAAGTCGGGCTCGATCTGCATGGTGGTGAGCGACAACTGGAACTGCGGGTCCGTCTCCAGGGAGGCCAGCCGCGGCACGATCCACAACTGGATTACCGAGGCGCTGGCCGAGAGCACGATCTTCTGCAGTGGCTTGCCGAACAGCGCATCCGCGCTGCGCTCGAGGCTGCGCAGCGCCTTGTGCACGTGCGGCAGCCAGGCCTCGCCTTCGACGGTGAGCGTGACACCGCGCGCCTGCCGGGTGAACAGCCGTGCGCCCAGGCGGCTCTCCAGGTTCTGGATGCGCTGGCTCACCGCTGCCTGCGTCAGCCCGATCTCGCTGGCTGCCGCCGTGAAGCTGCCCGTGCGCCCGGCGGCCTCGAACACACGCACCCATTCCAGCGGGAGCTTGCCGGCATCCATCATGAAAACGACCCCTCAGACAGCAAATCCATAGATTGGGATTATGGGCCGCAGGCCCGACACGCGCGGCGGCTTTAAGAG
>JBDHRZ010000029.1:0-14400 GCA_039807845.1 Rhodoferax sp. | reverse complement strand
TTCCTGCGCTCCATCAGGTGCTTGTACGGATAGCCGCCCTCGCGCCAGTCGTCCGACAGTTCGTCGTCGGGATGCAGCAGCGCGCCCGGCGCCGGGCCGGCAGTGCCGCCCGGCAGCGCGCGTTGCAGCATCTGCACTTCGTCCGGCGAGAGGCCCGCCACCAGGGTCTCGAGCGCGCGCCGGCGCTTCTTGGGGTTCTTGCCGGCGCGCGCCAGCACGTCCGCGGTGGCGGATTGCAGCGCCAGGTTGCGCGCCTGGCTCACCTCCGACACCCGATGGCGCTCGATGCCAGCCGTATCCAGCCTGGGGGAGGTGTCACCGGCACCGATACGTCGCGCCCGCGGGGCGGCCGCGGCCGACTTGCCGGCGCTGCCTTGCCTGGCCGCCGGCTTG
This sequence comes from Rhodoferax sp., assembly GCA_039807845.1. Taxonomy (GTDB): domain Bacteria; phylum Pseudomonadota; class Gammaproteobacteria; order Burkholderiales; family Burkholderiaceae_C; genus CAISIP01. The sequence continues at coordinate 14,007 of JBDHRZ010000029.1, read as the reverse complement.
CGTGCCGCTGGCTTGGGTGCGGCTGGCTCTCGGCGGCCCGGCGCTCGGGCCGGCGTTGCCGTCACTGCGGTTGTTGGTTCGCGCGGCGGACTGTCGGGCACCGCGGCCAGGAATCGCTTCTCGTTTGCCATGTCGTCTTCCGACCAGGTGATTTGCCACCCGTCAATGGTAATACCCGCTTCGGCGGCATGGTTGCGATTGTGCGGGCGCCGACGGCCACTGTTGCGCCGGCGCAGCGCCAGGTCGTCCGTTCATGAGGAAATGCCGGGCCGCTCCCAAGTTTCCTCGCACCCGCTCCCCCTGGGGGGCATGGCAAAGCCAGGGCTGGGGGCGCTATCCCGCAGCCAGCGCTTCGCGCACGAAGTCCAGCCGGTCCTGGCCCCAGAACATCTGGTTCCCGACGAACATGGTCGGTGCGCCGAACACGCCGCGTGCCACCGCCTGCTCGGTCACGTTCTTGAGGCGTTCCTTCACCGCGGGTTCGTTTGCCTGCGCCAGCACCTGTGCCGGGTCGAAACCGGCCGCCTGCAGCACCTGCCCCACCACCGCCGGGTCGAACATGTTCTTCGCGTCCACCCACATGGCGTGGAACATGGCGCGGCAGTAGTCGTCGAAGCGCGTGCCGCCGGCGTGCTGCTGCATCGCGGTGGCGCCGCGCATGAGCAGCAGGGTGTTGACGGGGAAGTGCGGGTTGGGCACCAGCGGCACACGGTAGCGCTTCGCGTGGCGTGCGAAGTCGAGCAGGATGTAGCGGCCCTTGGCCGGGACGGCGGTCGGCGACTGGTTGCCCGCGGCCTGGAACACGCCGCCCAGCAGCATCGGCCGGTAGACCAGTTCGGCGCCGGCGCTCGCGCACAGCGCGGGCAGTTGCGTCCAGGCGAGGTAGGCGGCCGGGCTGCCGAAATCGAAATAGAACTCGACGCTGCTGCGGGTCATGGCGGCCTCCTTGCCGATCAGAAGTTCTCGCACCACGGGCGCAGGTCGAGTTCGTGCGTCCAGGCGTCGCGCGGCTGGCGCTGCAGCATCACGTATTGGGCGGCGATGTGCTCGGGGTCCAGGATGCCGTCGCGATCCTTCGCGGCGTAGCGCTCGGGAAACTGCGTGCGGATGAACTCGGTGTCGATGGCGCCGTCGATCACGACGTGTGCCACGTGGATGCCCTCGGGCCCGAGTTCGCGTGCCATGCTCTGCGCCAGCGCGCGCAACGCCATCTTGGCGCCCGAGAAGGCGGCAAAGCGCGCGCTGCCGCGCAGCGAGGCGGTGGCGCCGGTGAACAGGATGGTGCCGCGCTGTCCCCCGGAGGGCAAAGGGCGCGCCATCATGCGCCGCGCCACTGCGCTGGCGTTGAGGAAGCCGGCAAGGCAGGCCATCTCCCAGACCTTGCGGTACTTGCGCGCAGTTTCGGTGAGGATGCTCTCGGGCACGTTGGCGCCGATGTTGAACACCAGCACCGCGATCGGGCCGATCGTGGATTCGATGCGTTCGACGAGGTGCTCCACCTGCTCCTCGTCGCGCGCATCGCTGCCGAAAGCGTGCGCAATGCCACCGTCTGCCTCGATCTGTGCGACCAGCGCAGCCAGCTTGTCGGCGTGGCGGCGTGTGACGCAGGCGGCATAGCCGGCGCGCGCAAAGGCGCGCGCGATCGCGCCGCCGGTGGCGTCGCCCGCGCCCACGATGAGCGCCGCGGGACGTGGGGCGGCGCCAGTGCCGGTGGCTTGTTGGGCGTCAGTCAGGGGTGTCGTACTCATAGGCGGCAAATGACCTCGTGGAACCCGTCTCAGGCGCGCGGTCGGTCGCTGTGCGGCACTTCGTAGCCATCGGCCACGTAGGCCGGCCCTTTCATCAGCCAGACGATCAGACAGCCGATGGTCAGCAGGATCACGAGGGTCCAGATGAAGGCGGCCAGTCCGAGCATCATGAAGTCGAAGCGCTGGATTTCGCGCGCGAGCGCAGCCGCGCTGTCGGCGGCCAGCCAGTGGCGCGCCAACCAGGCGGCCAGCGCCGGCAGTACCGTGCCGGCCAGCCAGATCGAAGGCAGCAGGCGCAGGACGCGCCATTCGAGCCCGGGCGGCGCACGCCGATGGCCCGGGAGTTTGCGCAGCCAGTTCATGCGCGCATGGTACGCGTGCCCTTCAGGCGGTGGGCGCCGCACGGTCGCTTCCCGCACCCTCGACGCGGTTGTCGTGGCGCATTCGGCGCAGCAGGCGGCGCCAGCCCTGGCCGAGATCATCGACGTAGGTGAACACCGCAGGCACCACCAGCAGGCTCAGCACGGTCGAGGTGATCAGGCCGCCGATCACCGCGATCGCCATCGGTGAGCGCACGCTCGGATCGGCGGCGCCCAGGCCGAGCGCGATCGGTGTCATGCCGGCACCCATCGCCAGCGTGGTCATGACGATCGGGCGGGCGCGCTTGTGGCAGGCGTCGAGCAGCGCCTCGGTGCGCGCCAGTGCGCGCTCGCGCCGCGCGACGATCGCGTATTCGACCAGCAGGATCGAGTTCTTGGTTGCGATGCCCATCAGCATCACCAGGCCGATCAGTGAGGGCATGGAGAATGCCTTGTGCGCCAGCAGCAGCGCCACGAAGGCGCCGCCGAGCGCGAGCGGCAGCGCGCACAGGATCGTGACCGGCTGCAGGAAATCCTTGAACAGCAGCACCAGCACGATGTAGATGCACAGTACGCCGGTGGCCATCGCCAGCGCGAAACTGGAGAACAGTTCCTCCATCACCTCGGCGTCGCCGATTTCGACGACCCGCACGCCGGCGGGAAGCTGCCGGATCGACGGCAGGCGCGCGACCGCGTTCTTCACGTCGCCCAGCGGCTGGCCGGCCAGTTCGATCTCGAAATTGACGTTGCGCGCGCGGTCGTAGCGATCGATCACTGCCGGGCCGCCGGTCAACTGCACGCTGGCCACCTGAGCGAGCATCACCGCGCCCTTGCTGCCGGGCACCGCCAGGCGTTCGAGCAGCGCAAGGTCGCTGCGCGCTGCATCGGCCAGCCGCACCACGATCGGCACCTGGCGCTGCGACAGGTTGAGCTTGGGCAACGCCACGTCGTAGTCGCCCAGCGTGGCGATGCGCAGGGTGTCGCCGATTGCCGCGCTGCTCACGCCCAGGTCGGCGGCGCGCGCGAAATCGGGCCGCACCGTCACCTCGGGCCGTGTCAGGCTCGCGCTCGAGGCCACGTTGCCCAGCCCGGGGATGGTGCGCAGGTCGCGCTGCACGGCGAGTGCCGCCTGCTGCAGCGCGATCGGTTCGTCGCCGGTGAGCACCAGGATGTATTTTTCGCCCGATCCGCCCAGCCCGACCTTGCTGCGCACGCCCGGCAGCCCTTCCAGCGCCGCGCGGATCTGGTTCTCGATCGCCTGCTTGTGCGGGCGGGAGCCGCGCGCCGCCAGTTGCACCGTCAGCGTGGCCTTGCGCACTTCGCCCGTGCCCTGCGGCGCAAACGGATCGGCGCCGGCGCTGCCGCCGCCGATGGTCGTGTAGACGCTCTTGACGTGCGCGACGCCGGCCAGCAGCCGGCGTGCGTGTTCCGCGGCGTCGCGGGTCTGCTGCAGCGTCGAGCCCGGCTGCAGCTCCAGGTAGACCTGGGTCTGCGCGTTGTCGTCCGGCGGCATGAAGCCGGTGGGCAGCAGCGGGATCAGCAGCAGCGAGCCGACGAAAAACGCACTCGCCGCAAGCAAGGTGAGCAGGCGGTGGTGCAGGCACCAGCGCACCACGCGCAGGTACGCGTTCAGCCAGGCGGGCTCGCCGTGCGCCGTGTGCGCCGGCTGCAGGAGATAGGCGGACATCATCGGCGTGAGCAGGCGCGCCACCAGCAGCGAGGCCAATACCGCGAGCGCGGCAGTCCAGCCGAACTGCTTGAAGAACTGACCGGCGACGCCACTCATGAAGGCGGTGGGCAGGAACACCGCCACCAGCGTGAAGGTGGTGGCGATCACCGCCAGGCCGATCTCGTCGGCCGCCTCCATCGCGGCCTGGTACGGCGTCTTGCCCATGCGCAGGTGGCGCACGATGTTCTCGACCTCGACGATGGCGTCGTCCACCAGGATGCCCACCACCAGCGACAGCGCGAGCAGCGTGATCACGTTGACGCTGAAGCCCAGCAGGTACATGCCGGCAAACGCCGGGATCACCGACAGCGGCAGCGCGACCGCCGACACCAGCGTTGCGCGCAGATTGCGCAGGAACAGCCAGACCACCAGCACGGCCAGCGCGGCGCCCTCGTAGAGCAGGTCCATCGAGCCCTGGTATTCCTCCTGCACCGGGTCGACGAAGTTGAAGGCTTCGGTGAAGCTGATGTCCGGATGCGCCGCGCGCAGTTCGCGCAGCGCCTGCTGCACCGCGGCCCCGACGGTCACCTCGCTCGCCCCCTTGCTGCGTGAGACCTCGAAGCCGACCACCGGCTGGCCGTCGAGCAGGGCCGCCGAGCGCGGTTCGGCGACCGTGTCGCTCACGTGGGCCACATCGGCGAGCCGGATGCGACGGCCATCGAGCAGGGCGAGCTGCACGGCGGCGAGCTGCTGTGCGTCGCCTACCGTGGCGATGGTGCGCATTGGCTGCTCGCCACCACCCAGGTCGACGCGCCCGCCGGTGTTGTCCTGCTGGACCTGGCGCAACTGGCGCGAGACTTCGGCCGCGGTGGCGCCCAGGGCCTGCAGCCGCAACGGGTCGAGCGCGACCCGCACTTCGCGGCTCACGCCACCGACGCGGCTGATTGCGCCCACGCCAGGAATCGCCAGCAGGCGGCGCGTGATGTCGTTGTCGACGAACCACGAAAGCGCCTCGTCGTCCATGCCGGTGCCGCCCGCCGCTGCCTGCGAGCGCACCGTGAAGGCCAGCACCGGTTGCGCCGCCATGTCGAGCTTGTTGACGATCGGGTCGCGCAGGTCGCCGGGCAGTTCGCTGCGTACCTTGGATACCGCCGAGCGCACGTCGTCGACCGCTTCCTGTACCGGCTTTTCGAGCCGGAACTCGGCCGTGATGGCCACGCTGCCGTCCTGCACCTTGGTGTAGATGTGCTTGAGGCCCTGCAGCGCGGCGATCGAGTCCTCCAGCTTGCGCGCGACTTCGGTCTCCAGTTGCGCCGGCGCCGCGCCCGGCAGCACGGCGCTGACCATCACCATGGGCAGATCGATGTCGGGGAACTGCTGCACCTTCATGGCGCGAAATGCCAGGCTGCCGGCGAAGCACAGCAGCACGAACAGCATCAGCGCCGGGATCGGGTTGCGGATCGACCAGGAGGAGACGTTGAGCATCACGGTGGGTGGCGCGGCCTGCGATTGCCGTTTGCGCGCTCGTTCAGCGCGCCGCCGCCGATGCGCCAGGCTGCGCGGCCGGCGCGCCCGGCGCCGCCTCCTGCACGCGCACCGGGTCGCCGTCCTGCAGGAACGCGGCCCCGCTGGCTACCAGCGGCGTGGCCGGATCCAGCGCGCTGGTGATCTCGATCCGTTCGCCTGCCAGGCGGCCGGTCTGCACCTTGATGCGCGCCACGCGAGCGTTGGCGCCGACTGCGTAGACGTAGCTGAAGCCCTCGCGCAGCACCAGCGCGCCTTGCGGCACCAGCAGTGCGTCGCTGGCGCCGAGTTCGAACGTGCCGCGCGCGAACATGCCCGGGCGCAGCGGTGTGGCCTGACGCCCCATCGGCGGCAGGTCCACGTAGACCAGTGCGGTACGGGTCTGCTCATTGAGCGTCGGCGCGATCAGGCGGACCTTGCCGCGCACCTCCGTCGCGCCGGCAGTGCCCAGCACGACCGCCGTGCCGGGCTTGATGCGACCCAGTTCCGCCGCCGTCACCTCGGCGCGCCATTCGAGACGGCCCTGGCGGATCAGGCGGAACAGTTCGCTGCCCGCCGGCACGACCGCACCGAGCGTGGCACTGCGCGCCGAGACCACGCCGCTGTCGGGCGCCAGCACCCGGGTCTGGGCGAGCCGCAACTGCTGCACGTCGAGCGCGGCCCGGGCGGCGGCCACGCGTGCCTGGGCGGTCTGTTCGAGTGCCAGGTACTGGTCGATCTGCTGGCTGCTCAGCGCGCCGGTGTCCTGCAGCGCGCGGGCGCGCCGGGCATTGCCGGCGGCCTCCTGCACACCGGCCTGCGCTTCCTGCAACTGCGCCTGTGCCAGCGCCAGGTCGGCCTGCACCGGGGCGGCGTCGAAGCTCGCCAGCAACTGGCCGGTGCGCACCACGTCGCCGATGCCGGCGTGCAGTCCGGTCAGGCGCAGGCCGTTGGCCTGCACGCCGACGCTGGCCTCCTGCCAGGCGGCGATGTTGCCCTCGGCGCGCAGCGTGATCGGCAGGCGCGCCCGCACGGGGCGTACGGTGGTGACGGTCAAGGCCGGCTTGGTCGTGCTGGCCGCGCCGGGTGCAGCGGGCATGCCGGCGGCGTTCGCCTGCTGCCACGACAGGGGCACGACGGTGCCGACGGCCAACGCCAGGGTCAGCACGGAGCAGGTTTGCAGGGTCGCACGCATGGTGGATGGGGCAATGGGAAACGGCCGGCGTGCGACGCGGCGAGACGAGGCCTTCGGACCAGCTCGCTGCGGCGCCCTCGCCGCGCCCGCATGTGCGTGCTGCTTTACCGGCGCGACACGATCGAGCGGCGCGAAGCAGCCTACACTGTACCAACTCCCATGGGGACACCGGCGACAACGCCACGACCCCGCCGCACGGGTGCGGCTCCGATGGCAAGACGAACCTTTCCGATTCCGCGCGCGGCGCACCTGCCTGGCCGATGAAGCTTCCGCTGCCCACCGGCGAGCCCGACCCGGTACTGCCCAAGGGCTTGTTTCGCTACGTGCTGCGGGTGAGCGGCCGCCACCAGATCGTGCTGCTGCTGCTGTCGGTGGCGGTGTTCCTGCTCAGCGCGGTTCCGCTGGAGATCCAGCGGCGCGTGGTCAACGACGCATTTCGCAACGGCGCGGCCGGACCGATCATCTGGCTCGCGCTGGCCTACCTGGGCGTCGCCCTGCTGCAGGGGGGCATCAAGCTGGTGCTCAACGTCTACCGCGCCTGGGTCAGCGAAGCGGCGGTGCTGGCGCTGCGCCGCCTGGTGGCGCAAGACAGCATGGACCAGGCCCGCAACGGTGCTTCGGCGCGGGCCCAGGCGACGGTGGCCGGGACGGAGGCTTCGATGATGCTCTCCGAGGTCGAGCCGATCGGCGGCTTTGTCGGCATCAGCGTCTCCGAACCGGTGCTGCAGTCCGGCATCCTGCTGAGCGTATTCGGCTATCTGCTGTTCCTGCAGCCGATGCTGGCGCTGCTGTGCCTGGCCGCGTTCTCACCGCAGTTGCTGTTCGTTCCCCTGCTGCAGCGCGCGATCAACCGGCGCACTGGCGACCGCATCGAGGTGCTGCGCGGTGTGGGCGGCAGCATCGTCGACGCGCAACGCGCCGATGCTGCCGCCGATGTCGCGCAGGAGCAGCAGATCGAGCGCGTGTTCGCGCTCGACATGGGGATCTTCCAGCTCAAGTACTCGATGAACTTCCTGATGAACCTGATGCACCACCTGGGCGTCGCCATGGCGCTGGGCGCGGGCGGCTACCTCGTGGTCCAGGGCAGGATCGAGGTCGGCACGGTGGTCGCGTTCGTCTCCGGGCTGGACAAGGTCAACGACCCCTGGGGCGACCGGGTGAACTGGTTTCGCGAGATGACGCTGGCGCAGACCCGCGACCGGCTGCTGGCCCAGGGCTTCGAGACGATTGCCGGTGGCACGGGTCAGGTCGGAGTTGCGATTCGGCCCATGCCATGAGAGCCTGTGAAGATATGAATCGACCGGTCCGGGAGAGGGCGGCGCTTCCCCGTTCCTTATTCCGAACGGCACATAAGCATCCAAGAAGTAAATCGTTCCCCCCGTGCGCAGGGCGCCACACAATCGGCGCTCTTCCAACAGACGACGGGACCTGCGATGAAAGCACTGACCATTCTTCTTGGCGGCCTGCTGGCTGCCGCCAGCGGCTTCGCAGCCCAGCCGCTGCTGTCGCCGCACGAACTGCAGGCCAGGCTGTCGAGTCCGCAGTTGCGCGTGATCGACGTGCGCGACGCGAAGGCGTACGCGGCCGAGCACATTCCCGGCGCGGTCAACGCGCCCTACGGCCTGTGGCGCGGTCCGGCTGCCAATCCGGGTGAGTTGCCGCCGCTGCCCCGGCTGACCCAGCTGGTGCAGAGCCTGGGTCTCGGCCCCTCGGTGCACGCCGTGGTGGTCTCCAGCGGCGCCGATGGGACCGACTTCGGCGCCTCGGCGCGCGTCTACTGGACGCTCAAGGTGCTCGGGGTGAAGGAACTCTCGGTGCTCAATGGCGGCGTCAAGGCCTGGACCGATGCCCGGCTGGCGCTGAGCAAGGAGGCGGTGAGCGTTGCCGCCAGCAGCTTCCAGCCCGCGCTGGACATGACGCTGATCGCCAGCACCGAGGAGGTGGCGCAGCGCGTGAAGAGCGGGGACGCGCTCTTGGTCGATGCGCGCCCGGCGGAGTTCTTCCTGGGCGAGACGCGCGCGCCGGCGGCCAAGCTGCCGGGTACCTTGCCCGGTGCGGTGAACCTGCAGTTCGACAAGTGGTTTGCCGCCGGCAGTGGTGTCTTCGTGCCCGAGGCGCAGGCACGCCGGATCGCCGCTGCCAGCCCGGTCGAGCCGAACCGGGAGACGGTGTCGTTCTGCAATACCGGCCACTGGGCGGCGACGAACTGGTTCGCGCTCTCCGAGGTGCTGGGCCAGAAGAACGTCAAGCTCTATCCGGGCTCGATGGTCGAGTGGTCGCGCGACCCCAACCTGCCGATGGCCAACGTGCCCAATCGCGCCGCGCAGCTGGCGATCGATGCCCGCCTGTGGGCCGACAAGACCCTGAAGTGAGCGCCCTGTGGCTGCTGCGATCGCAGGTTCTGCGCACGGGTCGGCCGTGCAGCGCTTCGCGCTGGCGCTCGGGCTCGGTGCCGTGTTCGTGTTCCTCGCGCTGGCGGTGTCGATCCGCCAGGCCGTCCTGCTGCTGGTCGGCGTGGGCATGGGCATGGCGCTGGCGGGCGCGCGCTTCGGCTTCACCACGGGCTGGCGCCAGCTGATCGAGCACAAGGACCCGCAGGGCGTGGCCGGCCAGCTGCTGCTGCTGGCGTTGGCCAGCCTGGCCGCGCTGCCGCTGCTCGCCACGTTTCCCGAACTGCATGCCGCGCTCGGCCCGCCGAGCGTGAGTCTGCTCGTGGGGGCCTTCGTGTTTGGCCTGGCGATGCAGCTGGCAGACGGCTGCGGTTCGGGCACGCTGTACAAGGCTGGCCTGGGCGTGCCGCTGAACATGGCCATCCTGCCCCTGTTCGCGCTCGGCAGCTTCCTCGGTTCGGTGCACCTGCAGCACTGGCTCGCGCTGGGCCAGATCGACCCCGTCGGGCTGGGCACCGCCCTGGGGACGCCGGCGGCGCTGGCGTTGACCCTGGCGCTGCTGGGGCTCGTCCTGCTGCTGGTGCGCGTGTGGGTCGGGCCGCAGCGCCAGTGGCTCGCCCGGCGCTGGGTCTGGGGCGCCATCGTGCTGGCCGTGCTCGCGACGCTCAACCTGTTGCTCGCGGGCCAGCCCTGGGGCGTGGTGTACGGCTTTGGCCTGTGGGCCGGCAAGCTGGCGCTGGCCGCGGGCTGGTTCGATGCGGGCCAGAACATGTTCTGGGGCCAGGCCGGCAATGCGCAGCGGCTCGGCGAGACGGTGCTGATGGATGTGACCAGCATCACCAACCTCGGCATCCTCGGCGGTGCCTTCTGGATCGCGGCGCGCCAGCCGGCTACCGCGGCCAGGCCGCTCGCGCGCCAGCAATGGGTGGTCGGCCTGATCGCCGGGTTCGTGCTCGGCTACAGTTCGCGGCTGGCGTTCGGCTGCAACATCGGCGCCATGCTCAGTGGCATCTCCACCGGCAGCCTGCATGGCTGGTTGTGGGTCCCGCTGGCGTTTGCCGGCTCGCTGGTCGGCGTGCGGGTACGACGCCACTACCGCTTCTGACACCGGGGCCGGCGATGGCAGCGCAGCGCATCCGGCAGTTCGTGTTCTGGTTCGGCCTGCTGGCCTTTCTCGGCTGGGATTGGCTGGCGTCGGCGCCGGTGAACCTGCGCCAGGAGCCGCCCTTGATCGCGGCCGGCTCCGGCCAGGAGGTCAGTGGCGGCCACTGCTCGATGGCCAAGTGAACTGCGCGGCGGGCGCTGCCCTTGCTCCACTGGACGGACGTGTCTACAAGGTAGATACATTCTCCATACAGGAGCCCAGATGGAAACCACCTTGCGCAAATGGGGCAACAGCTCCGCCCTGCGTCTGCCGCTCGCGCTGCTGCGCGAGGCGGACATGGCGCCGGACGAGAAGGTCCGCGTCAACGTGGTCGACGGTCGCATCGTCATCGCCTCCTGCGAGCGCCTCGCCTACGATCTGGACGATCTGCTCGACGGCATCACGCCACGCAACCGCCATGCTGCGTTCGACACCGGCGCTCCGGTCGGCAAGGAAGCCTGGTAGTGGCCTACGTGCCCGATGCCGGCCACGTGGTGTGGCTGCGCTTGGACCCGCAGGCCGGGCACGAGCAGGCGGGCCGCCGGCCCGCGCTGTTGGGAGCGGCCCGGCGTCTCCTCACGTGCGTTGCGTGCGCCGCCTGTCCGGGTTACTTGATCAGACCCTGAATCTCGCGAAACAGCGGGTGCGCGGCACTGCGCAGCCACTCGAAGGCGACCATCTCGGTGCTCACCAGTTCGGCGCCGTTGGCGGCCAGCCGGTCGTAGGCCGCGTCGCGATTGCGCTCGGTGCGCGAGCCGCAGGCGTCGCTCACGACCCAGACGTCGAAGTCGTTTTCCAGCAGATCCAGTGCGGTCTGCAGCAGGCACACGTGGGCTTCGATGCCTGCGATCACGACGGCATTGCGTGCCGGCGCGCTCGGCGTGGCGTTGTCCTGCAGGTGCCTGGGCAGGCTGCGCGCGCCGCTGCCCTGGGCCTTGCGCGGCGCGGGCGGTCGCAGCAACGCGTCCAGGCCGTCGGCCCAGGCGCTGAACGCCATCTTGGCCAGCACCCGGGCACGTGCCTGGCTCGTCACCGCCGCCAGCGCGTCCGCGCTCGGGCCGAGCCGGGTCGGGTTCTGCTCCGTGACGCAGATGGGCACCTGCAGCGCCTGCGCCATGCGCGCCAGCCGCACCGCGTTGGCCAGCACCGCGGCGCCGTCGGCGATCGCCGGCAGCAGCCGGGTCTGGTAGTCGACCAGGACGAGTTGGCAGGTATCGGCTTCGAGCAACATGGCGGGTTTCCTTCAGGCTGACGTATGGTGCCGCGCGCCGTCGCCCTGGCGTGCGCTGTCATGAACGGTGCGGGTGCCGGCGCGCGGGCGTGCGCGGCGATTATCGATCTCGGCTGCGCTGCTGGCGTGCAGCGTCCATAGAATCGGCGGCATCGTGAACGCCAAGAGCCCGCCAGCGCAACCGAGTTCCGGCTACGTACTGGCCATCGGCGCGGCCAACATGGACATCACTGCAAGCACGGACCATGTGCTGCTCGCGCGCGATTCGACTCCGGGCCGCATCCGCTGCGCCCCTGGCGGTGTGGCGCGCAACGTGGCCGAGAACCTGGCGCGCCTGGGTCTGGACGTTCGGTTGTGCAGCGTGCTGGGCGACGACCCCTACGGCGCCATCGTGCTGGAACACACGCGCCAGGCGGGTGTCGATGTGCAGGGCTGCGAGATGCTGCGGGGGCACGCCACCTCGAGCTACCTGTCCCTGCACGGCCCGGACGGCGACATGGCGCTGGCACTCAACGACATGGAGATCCTCGACCAGCTCACGCCGGCACGGCTGCAGGCCGGCGGCGCCGACACGTGGCAGGCCGCCGTGCTGCTGCTCGACTGCAACCTGCCTCAGTCGACGCTGGACTGGCTGTGTGCGCACGCGGCGCAGACGCCACTGTTCGTCGAGGCGGTGTCGGCGTTCAAGTGCCGGCGCGTGTTGCCCTGGCTGGCCCAGGTCCATACATTGAAGGCGAACCGGATCGAGGCGCAGGCGCTCACCGGGCGCTCGCTCGACAGCGACGCCGAGCTGGTCGAGGCTGCGCGCTGGCTGCACGGCCGCGGCGTACGCCAGGTCGTCCTGAGCCTGGGCGAGCGCGGGTTGTTCTGGAGCGACGCCGCAGACGGGCACGGTTGGCAGCCGGCGATCGAGGTGGCGGTGTGCAACGCCAGCGGCGCGGGCGATGCCGTGATGGCTGGTCTGCTGTACGGCTTCCTGCAGTCGATGCCCTTGCGCGAGGCAGTCGGCTTTGCTGCCGGGTGCGCCGCGCTGACGCTGGGCGCGCCGTCGGCCAACCATCCAGGCCTGGGCGTGGCCCGCGTACGGCAGTTGCTGGCGCAGGGGGCTTGCGCGAAGCCCCCATCCACCGTCGCCGGCGCCACTGGCGCTCTGCCCGGATGCACGGGCGGCCCCACGGTTCGCTGATGCAACCACACCAAGAAGAGAACACCATGCCAGTACCCGCAAAGCGCGTGCCGCAACCCTACCTGGACATCCATCCGGACGTCGCGCAGGCGCTGGCGCGCGGGGCGCCGGTGGTGGCGCTGGAGTCGACCATCATCTCGCACGGCATGCCGTATCCGGACAACGTGGCCACGGCAATGCGGGTGGAGCAGGAAATCCGCGACCACGGGGCGGTGCCGGCGACCATCGCGGTGCTGCAGGGGCGGCTCAAGGTCGGCTTGTGCGCAGCGGAGATCGAGGCACTGGGTCGCGGCGGAGCGGCGGTGGCGAAGGTCAGCCGACGCGACCTGCCGTTCGTCGTGCGCAGCGGTGTCATGGGTGCCACCACCGTGGCTTCGACCATGATCATCGCCGCCATGGCCGGCATCCGGGTGTTCGCCACCGGCGGCATCGGCGGCGTGCATCGCGGCGCCACGCAGAGTTTCGACGTCTCGGCCGACCTGCAGGAACTGGCGCGCACCCCGGTGGCGGTGGTGTGCGCCGGCGTCAAGTCGATCCTGGACCTGGCGCTCACGATGGAGTACCTGGAGACGCATGGCGTGCCGGTGATCGGCTACCGCACCGACTGCCTGCCGGCGTTCTACACCATCGAGAGCGACAGCCCGGTCGACTACCGGCTCGACGACGCGCAGCAGATCGCACAGACGATGCGCGTGCAGTGGGCGCTGGGGCTCGACGGTGGCCTGGTGGTGGCCAATCCGGTGCCGGCGCAGTTTGCCCTGCCGCGCGCGCGCATGGATGCGGCGATCGAACAGGCGCTGGACGAGGCGCGCCAGCAGCAGGTCGCCGGCAAGGCGGTGACGCCGTTCCTGCTCGAGCGGGTGGCGCGGCTCACCGGCGGCGACTCGCTGGCGACCAACATCGAACTGGTGCTCAACAACGCGCGCCTGGCCAGCGCCGTCGCGACCGAGTACCAGCGCCTTGGCGTGGCAGCCAGCGCCTGACGCAATAATGCAGCGTCGCGGTGCGGCCGGCGCCATCGGGAAAGCCCGGATTGCCGCGGCGCCGGCGCGGGCCTAGGCTTTCGTGTGTTTCCTGCGTTCCCCAACCCTGAAAGACGCTCATCATGAGACTGCAGATCCGATTCGCGATCCTTACCCTGGCGCTGGGCGCCAGCTTGCAGGCGATGGCCGAACCGGCGATCGTGTTCGACCTCGGTGGCAAGTTCGACAAGTCGTTCAACGAGGCGGCGTTCAACGGCATGGAGCGCTGGAAGAAGGAAACCGGCAAGAAGTACCTGGAGTTCGAGGTGTCCAACGAGTCGCAGCGCGAGCAGGCGATCCGCCGCATGGCGGAGAAGGGCGCCAGCCCGATCATCGCGATGAGTTTCAGCCAGGCCTCGGCGATCGAGAAGGTCGCCAAGGAGTTCCCCAAGCTCAAGTTCGCGATCGTCGATGACGTCGTGAAGCAACCCAACGTGCAGTCGATCGTGTTCAAGGAGCACGAAGGCAGCTTCCTCGTCGGCATGATGGCCGCGATGGCCAGCAAGAGCGGCAAGGTCGGCTTCGTCGGTGGCATGGACATCCCGCTGATCCGCAAGTTC
>JBDHRZ010000028.1:0-14481 GCA_039807845.1 Rhodoferax sp. | reverse complement strand
CAGAAACGGCCCACTCGTCGTTGCAAGGCCTCGCCGGGGCCCCACCCCGGCTGCGCCTTGCGCCTAGATTGGACCGTTTCTGGGACCCCACGCGGGCACGATTCATATCTTCACAGGCTCTCAGGTGAGCCTGCCGGCCGGATCACCGCCCGCGTCCTGACTTCCACGGACGCGCGCGACGGGTCAGGACTTGGGCGCCGGCAGGGTGCGCTGCAACTGTTCCTCGGAAATGATCTCGAACACGCGCACGACCTTCTGCACGCCGCCGATGCCACGCGCGAGGTCGGTGGCGCGATTGGCTTCGCGCTGCGTGACGCGGCCCATCAGGTAGACGATGCCGCGTTCGGTCACCACCTTGAACGCATTCGCGAACAGATCCTTCGAGTCGACCATCGCGGCCTTGACCTTGCCGGTGATCAGCGAGTCCGACGAACGCTGCGTCAGCGAGGACGCGCCGAGCACCGCCAGTTCGTTGACGATCGAGCGCACGTTCTCGACCCGCGAGACGATCTGCTCGATCAACTGCTTGTCCTGCGCGCTGGGAACTTCCCCGGTCAGCAGCACCTGGCGGTTGTAGCTCGTCACGTTGACGTGCACACGGCTGCCGAGGCTGTCGTTGATGCGCCCCACCGCGCGCAACTCGATGCCTTCGTCCTCCAGCTGCGTGCCCGAGGTACGACGGTCACTGGCGACCAGCGCGGTGCCGACCGCCGCACCCCCGACCACCAGCGGCGCACAGGCGCTCAGGACGCCGCCCAGGGTTGCCACGCAGGCCAGGGTGGCGCAGCACCGGATTGCTCGTGTCTTCGTCATCATCACATCGGTTCCTCTTGTTCACCCAGCAGCTGGGCATCGACGGCATCGCACATGCAGTGCAAGGCCAGCATCAGTATCTCCAGAATGCGCGCCGTGCGTTCGTGCGGGACGTCGACATGGATGTCGGTATCGCGCAGGTGGCGCGCCATCGGGCCGCCGCCGTGGCCGGACAACCCGATCACGATCATCTCGCGTTCATGCGCGGCCACGATCGCCTGTTGCACATTCGCACAATTGCCGTCGACCGACATGGCCAGCAGCACGTCGCCGGCTCCACCCAGCGCCCGCACCTGGCGCGCCAGCGCACCGGCATGGGCCTGCTCGCCGACCACGCCGGCCAGGTCGCACGCCAGCGCAACGGCCGCCAGCTCGGGACGTTCACGTTCGAACCGACCGACGAAACTCGCTGCCAGGTAACGCGACAGCGCAGCGCAGGCGCCGTTGCCGCACGCCAGCACCTTGCCCCCGCCGGTCAGGCAGACCAGGATCGCCTGCGCGGCCGCCGCGATCGGCTTGCCCAGGATCTGCGCCATCTGGTATTTCAGGTCGGCGCTGTCGATGAACTGCTGTTCGATGCGCTGCTCGAGCATGGCGGCGATGATACCCGCGCTGTCTCGGGACCGGCGCGGGTGCGGCCCGTGTCAGCGCGCGTCCCTGGCGTGGGGCCGAACCACTGCTCCCGGTGCCGCGCCTGCACGTGCCAGCGCGCGCTGCCAGGGCTCGGCTCAGAGCCTGTGAAGATATGAATCGTGCCCGCGTGGGGTCCCAGAAAGGGCCCAATCCAGGCGCAAGGCGCAGCCGGGGTGGGGCCCCGGCGAGGCCTTGCAACGACGAGTGGGCCCTTTCTGGGACCTCACCCGAAGGGCCGGGGCGCCATAGGGCGCTGCGCGGCGTTGCGGCGCTTGCCCGGGCGGCCAGCCCGGGCTGCGCACCCCGCCTTGCTCAGCACCCTATGGCACTCCGGCGCGGGCACGATTCATATCTTCACAGGCTCTCAGGCGCTGAAGGCAGCACGCAGCCAGCTCAGGCGCGCGCCGTCGAAGGCGACCACGTCGAAGCGGCACGGCGGCGTGTGCGCACAGCGCGCCAGGTAGTGCCGGGCGGCGAACACGATGCGGCGCTGCTTGTGCACCCCGATGCTGGCCGCAGCCCCGCCGTGCTCGCCCGCGCTGCGCGCACGCACCTCGACGAACACCACGGTCCCGTCGGGTTCGCACATCACCAGGTCGATCTCGCCGCCGCCGCGACCGGGCGTCCGATAATTGCGCGCCAGCAGGCGCAAGCCGCAGCGCTGCAGATGCAGCAGTGCCGCGTCTTCGCACGCATCACCCGCCTGCTTGCTGCTGCGCACGCCTGCAACAAGCCCGGAACCGACGAACCCCATCGATGACCACCTATGCCTCGGCCCTGCTGGCCGCGCGCGACGCGGCGGCCTCGCAACATTATCCGCAGGCAAGCCTGTACCTGGTGGCCACGCCGATCGGCAACCTGGCCGACATCGGCCTGCGCGCGCTGTATGTCCTGCAAATGGTGGATGCCCTGGCGTGCGAAGACACGCGCCGCACCCAGGCCATGCTGCGCGCGTACGGCATCGAGCGGCCCGCGGCGCAATTGCTCGCCCTGCATCAGCACAACGAGCGGGAAGCGGCCGCCCAGGTCGTGCAGCGACTGCGCCTGGGGCAACGCGTGGCCTACGTCAGCGACGCCGGCACACCCGGCATCAGCGATCCGGGTGCGCGCCTGGTCGCGACGCTGCACGCGCAAGGCCTGGCCGTGGTGCCGATCCCCGGCCCGAGCAGCGTCACGACCGCGGTGAGCGTGGCAGGACTGGAGACGGCAAGCGGCGATGGCTTCGTGTTCGCCGGCTTCGCGCCCACGCACGCTGCCGCGCTGGCCGCGTACGTCCAGGTGCTGCGCGCCGAAGCACGCGCCGTCGTGCTGCTGGAGGCGCCACACCGCATCGGGGCGCTGGCCGCGGCGCTCGCGCCACTGGGCGAGCGCCGGCTCACGGTGGCACGCGAGTTGACCAAGCAGTTCGAGCAGGTGCACAGCCTGCCGGCGGCCGATTTCCCGGCCTGGCTGCAGGCCGACGCACAGCGCGCACGCGGCGAGTTCGTGCTGGTGCTGCACCCGCAACCGGGCGCGGACCGCGGTGACGACGAGGCGCTGCGCGTGCTGGCACTGCTGCTGGCGGAACTCCCGCTCAAGAGCGCGGTGCGCCTGGCCGGCGCCATCACCGGCGCGGCGCGCAACACGCTGTACGAAGCAGCACTGGCCCTGCGCGCGCCGAAATGACCCGCACGCCCATCAGCGCGCCGGCGGCCCCGGCGCCTGCTCATCGGCCACCGGATTGTCCAGCCGCCCGACGCCTTCGATCTCGACCGACACGCGGTCGCCCGCCACCAGCCAGCGCGGCGGATTGCGCGCCGCACCCACGCCCTGCGGCGTGCCGGTAGCGATCAGGTCGCCGCTGCGCAACTGCGCAAAGCGCGAGACGTAGCTGATCAGCACGGCGAGCGGGAACACCATCTCGCCGGTGTTGGCCGATTGCATCGGCTCGCCATTGACGTGCGTGCTCAGGCGCAGCGCACCCGGATCGGCAACTTCGTCGGCGCTGGTCAGCCACGGACCGCAGGCGCCGCTGGCCTCGAAGTTCTTGCCGGCGGTGACCGAGTGCCGCTGGAAGTCCCGTACGCTGCCGTCGTTGAAGCAGGTGTAGGCCGCGACGTGCCGCAACGCATCGGCGGGGGCGATATGGCGTCCGCCACGACCGATCACGAGCGCCAGCTCACCCTCGAAGTCGAGTTGCACCGAATCGACCGGCCGGCGCAGCGGTTGGCCAGAACCCACCAGACTGGCCTGGCGGCGCACGAACAACGACGGGTTGGGCGGCAGGTCCCGGCCGGCCTCGCCCGCGTGCGCCGGGTAGTTGATGCCGACGCAGTACACCGTCGCCCCGGGCACCAGCGGCGGCAACAGGCTGGCGTCCGCCAACGCACGGCCCGGTTGCGCGCCGCCTGCCGCGGCCTGCGCCTGCGCCTGCGCGAACAGCGCCGACAGGTCGAAACGCAGGTCGGCGCCCTCGCGCGCCAGCGGCAGGATCAGATCCTGGCGCAGCCAGCCCCAGGCCGGCACGCCGGCATCCAGATAACGAACGATCCGCATCGCTAACCTTTCGTGATTTTTCCGTCAAGCATACACATCAATGAATTTCTTCAGCAAACAGGGCGCCAACCGTCTTTGATTGGTTGCACGTGCATGCATAATGCGTTCGTTTGCGTTATATCAAAGAATTGCCGAATGACCTACCGCGCCGCTGATGCGCTCGCCGACACGCTGTTGCGCCACGGCGTGGACCGCGCCTTCGGCGTGCCCGGCGAGAGCTTCCTCGCGGCGCTCGATGCGTTGCTCGACCGCCCGGCGATCGACCTCGTCACCTGCCGCCACGAAGGCGCCGCCGCCCTGGCCGCCGCCGCCGACGCGCGGCTGACCGGCCGGCCCGGCGTGCTGTTCGTCAGCCGCGGACCGGGCATGTCCAACGCCTGCATCGGGGTGCACGTCGCGCAGCAGGATGCCTTGCCGCTGGTGGTGTTCGTGGGGCAGGTCGATCGCCCGCTGCTGGGCCGCCACGCGTTCCAGGAGGTCGACTACCGACGCATGTTCGGCGGGTTCGCGAAGGACGTGCTCGAAGTGCAGCTCGCGTCGCGCATGGGGCAAACCATCGCCCAGGCCTTTGCCAGCGCGCGCAGCGGGACGCCGGGGCCGGTGCTCGTGGTGCTGCCGGAGGACGTGCTGGGCGAACCCTGCGACAGTGGGGCCGCCGAGCCGCTGGGGAGCACACAGCCGGCGGCGGACCGCCGCTCGCTCGACGCGCTGGCCGACCGCCTGGCGAGCGCGCAGCGTCCGGTGCTGGTGGTGGGCGGCCAGGCGCGCAGCGCGCAGTTCCGCCGCGCGCTCGAGCGCTTGAGCGAAGCCTGGCAACTGCCCGTCGCACTGACCAACAAGAACCAGGATCTGTTTTCCAACACCCATCCGCACTGGGCCGGCCACCTGGGCTTCTTCGTCAGTCCGTCGGTGTCAGCCCTGCTGGCCCGGGCCGACCTGGTGCTGGCCATCGGCACGCGCCTGGGCGACACCACGTCGCAGGGCTATACCTTCCCGCGCGCGCACGGCCAGGCGCAGACGCTGGTGCACGCCTATCCGGACGCAGCGGTGCCGGCAAGCCAGCACCAGACGGCACAGTCCATCGTGACGGACGCGCTGGCGCTGGTCGACGGCATGCTCGAGCGCCCCGTCGCGGCGCTGCCGCCCCGCGACGCCTGGCTGGCCGAAGTGGCACAGGCACGCGAGGGCGCCCACGGGTGGGACGCCGCCCAGACACCGGCGCAGGATGTGTTCGGCCACGTGGTGCAGGCGATTGCCGCCGAGCTGGCGCCCGACGCCATCGTCACGCTGGATGCCGGCAACTTCTCCACCTGGGTGCACCGGATCCTGCGCCTGCAGCCGACGCACACTCTGCTGGCGGCGGCCTGCGGCGCGATCGGCGTGGCCGTGCCCGCCGCGCTGGCCGCCGGCTTGCGCCACCCCGGACGGCAGTTGCTGGCGTTCTGCGGCGACGGCGGCTTCCTGATGACGGGCAACGAACTCGCGAGCGCGGTCGGCCGGCGCGTGCCGCTCAGGATCGTGGTCGCCAACAACGGCTCCTACGGCACCATCCGCAGCTACCAGGAGCGCCAGTTCCCGCACCGGGTGCACGGCACCGCCCTGCACAACCCGGACTTCGTCGCGCTGGCCCGCGCCTACGGTGCGGCCGGCTATCGGGTGTCGGACGCGGCGCAGGCGCGCGACACGGTGCAGCGATTCCTCGCCGAACCGGGCGCTGCCGTGCTGGAGGTGGTGTGCGACATCGAGCAGATCATGGCCGGCACCACCCTGGCCCGGCTGCGCCCGGTCGCATGAGTGCCGTGCCAGGCCGCGACAACAGGACACACGCGATGACGACGAGCAGACCCGGGCGGGCCGGCAGCAGGCGGCGCCGGCAGCAGGCGCTCGATCGCCTGCTGCTCGCAATCGTGCTGCTGGCGCTGTGGCAACTGGCCAGCCTGCTGGCCGGCGCCTACTGGGTCAGCCCGCCGCTGACCACCGCACAGCGCCTGCTGGCGCTCATCGCCAGCGGGGAGCTGCCGCGCCACACCGGCTACACGCTGGGCGCCGCCGGCCTGGGTTTCGTACTCGGTGGCGTGCCAGGCGTGCTCGCGCCGCTGCTGCTGCGCCGGCACCGCTTCGCCCAGGCCGTGCTCGATCCGTTCCTGGTAGCCGGCTACGGTCTGCCCAAGCTGGCGCTGGCGCCCTTGTTCATCCTGTGGTTCGGCATCGGCATCGGCTCCAAGCTCGCGCTGGTGGTCTCGGTGGTGTTCTTCATCGTGTTCTTCAGCACGCAGGCGGGCGTCGCGTCCACCGACCAGGGCCTGATCCGCATGGCGCGGGTCATCGGAGCGCGCGAGGCGCAGCTCTCGCACAAGGTGGTGTGGCCAACCGTGGTGCCATTCGTGTTCGCCGGGCTGCGCATCGCTGCGCCCTACGCCATCGGCGGCGTGATCATCTCGGAGCTCGTCTCGTCCAACCGCGGCCTCGGCTACATGGTGCAGTACGCCGCGATGAGCTTCAGCACGCCCGACATCTTCGCGGTGGTGGCAGCCATCACGCTGGTGATCGCCGTGGCGACCTGGCTGGTGCAGCGGATCGAGCAGCGCCTGCTGCACTGGCGGCCGGCGCAGGCGGAACACGCCGCATTGGGAGGGATCTGATGGCACTGCTCGAAGTCCAGCGCCTGGGCAAGCACTTCGCCAGCGCGCAGCGCCACGGCGAGGCACCGTGGATCATCCGTGACCTGAGCTTCGAGCTCGATGAGGGCGAGTTCGTCACGCTGCTGGGCCCATCGGGTGCCGGCAAGTCGACCATCCTGAACATGATCGGACAGGTCGAGGCACCCAGCGAAGGACGCATCCTGCTGCGCGGCCAGACGGTGTTCGACAGCGCGCGACCGAGCCTGCGCCCGGGCCTGGGGCGCCAGATCGGCTACGTGACGCAGGACGACAACCTGCTGCCCTGGCGCACGCTGCTGGACAACGTCCTGTTCGCGCTCGAGATCCAGGGTCCGATCGCGCCGGCCGACCGCACGCGCGCCCGCGACATGATGGACATGGTGGGCCTGTCCGGTTTCGCGCACTACTACCCGCACGAACTCTCGGGCGGCATGCGCAAACGCGCCGCGCTGATCCGCACGCTGGTCTACGAGCCGCCCATCATCCTGATGGACGAGCCATTCGGCGCGCTGGACGCCGAGACCCGCACGCAGCTGCAGTCCGACCTGCAGCGCCTGTGGGAGCTCAACCACCAGACCATCCTGTTCGTGACGCACGACATCGCCGAAGCGATCGCCCTGGGCGACCGGGTGCTGATCCTCAAGCGCGCGCCGTCATCGGTGATCGGCGCGCACGCGGTCGCGCTGGCGCGCCCGCGCATCGTCGACGACATCATGACCGACGCGCGCTTCGTCGCGCTGTACGAAGCGATCCGCGCGCAGGTCCGATGAGCCAGGCCACCATCGTGCCGAACGCCGCGCACGTCCAGCGCCACACCGTCGTCGCGGCGCGCCTGGTGCTCGCCGGCCTGATGCTGCTGGCCTGGGAGCTGGGCCACCGCATGCTCGGCACCGGCTACGTCGCCGCGCCGTTAGACGTCGCGCAGCGCATCCTGCAGATCGCGGCCAACGGGCAGTTGTGGCCACACCTGGGCGCGACGCTGCTCGCCGCGGGCGCGGGGTTCGCGATCGGCTGGGCGCTCGGGTTCGGCAGTGCGGCACTGCTCAGCTTTTCGCCGCGCGCGGCGCGTGCCGTCGAACCGTACGTGATGCTGGCCATGGGCGTGCCGCTGTTCGCCCTCATTCCGCTGCTGATCCTGTGGTTCGGCATCGGCATCACGCCCAAGATCGTGATCGTCGTCTCGCTGGTGTTCTTCATCGTGTTCATCAGCACCTTCAGCGGGCTGCGCAGCATCGACCGCCGCTGGCTGGACATGGCGCGACTGCTGGGCGCCTCGCGCGGGCAGATCATCACCAAGGTCTCGCGCCAGGCCATCACGCCACACGTGTTCGCGGGCCTGAAGATCGCCGTGCCCCGGGCCATCTCGGCGGCGATCGTCGGCGAGTTTCTGGTTGCCGACCGCGGGCTGGGCTACTACATCGAGCAATCGCGCCAATCGGTCGACCCGGTCGGCGTGTTCGCCGGCATCGCACTGGTAACGCTGCTGGTGATGCTGTCGGACCTGCTGCTGGCCGGGCTGCAGCGTCGTGCCTTGCGCTGGCAGCACGGCAGCACCCTGCACTAGGATGAAACTGCCCCCCACGCCCCCCCGCTGCGCGTGGTCTGCTGCCCCCTGGGGAGGGGCGTCAGCAGCTTCGAGCGGTCGGGCGCGCTGACATGCAGTCGATCTCCGCGTACTGCAGCGGCTGGACCGGATAGCATCGACTCCCGATGGCAACCCGTCGAAGCAGCGCACCCACGCAACTCGAAGCCGTGCTGACGCGGCTGCGCGAGACGATCATGCGCGGGGGCTTCGAACCCAACGCGCGGCTGGAGGAAAAGCAGCTGGCCGAGATGCTGGGCGTGTCGCGCACGCCGGTACGCATCGCGATGCAGTCGCTGGCGCAGGAGGGCCTGCTGGTCTACAACCCGCACCGGGGATTCCAGGTGCGTGCGTTCTCGCGCCAGGAGATCGTCGATGCGATCGACGTGCGCGGCCGGCTGGAGGCGTTCGGCTGCGAACTGCTGGCGGCGCGCGGGATCAGCGACGCGCAGGCGCAGCGGGTACAGGCCAACCTGGCCGAGACGCGCCGCCTGCTCGAGCAGGACACGCATGGCGCGGCCGATGTCGACGCGTGGGCCCGGCTCAACGCGCAATTCCACCACCTGCTGCTCGAACCCTGCGGCAACCTGCTCATCGAGCGGTTGATCGCGCAGCTACAGACCATCCCGATGGCGTCGGCAGGCATCATCCCGACCACCACCGACAACGTCGGCCTGGTGTTCGCCTACGTGGGCGACGCGCTGGGCATGCACGCGCTGGTGTTCGACGCGGTCGTGCGGCGCCAGCCGGCGCGCGCGCACAGCCTGATGCTCGAACACGTCTACCAGGGACGCGAGCGCATCCTGCAGGCGCTGCAACTCGGGCCGGGCGGGGCTACGTCCGACGGCCACAACGGCTGGCACCGCATCGCGGCCGCCGCGCCGGCGGAGCACACGGGCGGCAGCGCTCGCGTACGTCGTCGCAGCGCTGCGACGACACGCACCAAGACAACGACGCCGGGCTGAGTCGCCCACAGCACGGCCGCGGTGCTGCGGGCGCTATGCTGCAGCGACGCCGCCGCCGCGCACGCGGTCGATCAGCGCAGCCGGGTCCGCGGGCGCCTCGTCGGAGCGCCAGGCGACGTGCCCATCGGGCCGCACCAGCACCATGCGCCGCGCATAGAGCCGCGCAATGGCCGGATCGTCGATCGCCACGGTCTGCAGCGGCACCCCACGCGCATGCGCAGCGCCCTGCAAGGGTGCAAGCAGCCCAGGCCCGGCAGCGAAACCGAGCAGCACGAAGCCGCGGCCGAACAGGTCGAGCGTGGAGCGGCCGTCCGTCATCCAGGCATGCGGCGCACGCACGCCTGGTTGCGTCGTCGGCACGTAGTCGGTGGGGCTGTCTGGCAGGTCCGGCGTGCCATCGGGCACGCACAGGGGCGAATGCGCGTAGCTGTAGCCGAGCTGGATGCCAAGCGAGTTCCACTCCTTGGCGCGTCGCTCGCGGATCACCTCGGCGAGCGCACGGCGCGCCAGTGCACCCGCCGGCGTGTCGGCTTCGATGTCGGCCGGCACCGGCAGGCCGGCGTCTTCGGCGCGGTTGCTGGCGGCCTCGTCGACGTTGCGCTTGGCCACCGGCCGGCGCTCCAGCTCGTAGCTGTCGAGCAGTTGCGGCCCACCCCAGCCAGCGAGCACCGCTTCGAGCTTCCAGCCCAGGTCGACGATATCGCCCACCCCCGTGTTCATGCCGAAGCCGCCGCGCGGCCAGAGCATGTGCGCCGCGTCGCCGGCCAGGAATACGCGCCGGTCGCGATAGCGCTCGGCCACCACCCGGTGCCCGTCCCAGGGCTTGGCAGCGATGACGCTGAATTCCAGCGGCTGGCCCAGCGCCTGCCGCACGCGGCGCTCGGGCTCCAGTGGCTCGTTGGGCCCGGCATACATGATCAGGCGCCAGCGGTCGTGTCCATCGACGGAGGACAGGTTGGCTCGACACTCGGGATTGATGAGATCCATCATCACCCCGGGCTTTTCGGCCAGGCGCTGTCGCAGTGCCGAGGACTCGAAATAGACCGTGACGTTGTGCCCCTCGGCGAAGCTGCCCGCCATCGCGATGCCCAGCGCCTTGCGCATGCCGCTGCCGGCACCCTCGCATGCCACCAGGTAGTCGCAGCGCCACAAGCTCACCTCGCCGCTGCGCACGTCCCGCACGTCGACGTCGACGCCTTCGGCGTCCTGCGCGAAGCGGATCAGCTCCTGCCCGGAGGTCAGGCGCACCTGCGGGTAGTGCGCCAGATGGCGCCGCATGACCGGCTCGAACATCATGCGCGGGCACCAGATGCCGCCTTCGGGCGTGACGTGGCCCAGCGTAGACTGGAAGTCGCGATTCGAGGGGCGCTCGAAACAGAGCAACTCGTGGCCCAGCACCCGCGTCATGAAGCGCACGTTGCGCGGTATGTCGGGCGGGAAGCCCGCCTCGCGCATGGCCTGCGCCATGCCCCAGCGCCGCATGTGCTCGAGCGTGCGCGCGTTGATCGACTCGCAGGTCGGAAAGTCCGCCAACTCGGTGGAGCGTTCGACCAGCATGCATTCGATGCCGCGCCAGCCGAGTTCGTTGCCCAGCGCCACCCCGACCGGCCCGGCCCCGGAGACGATCACCGGGATTCTGTTGCGTTGCCCTACCTCCATGGCGTCATCCGATCCTGACGATGTCGAACGCCGGCTCACCGGCGCGCCAACGCCGCACCAGCTCCGCCGGGTCGACGGCAAAGCCGGTCGGATTGGCCGCGTAGGCGGGCGAGCGCATGAACGCGACGAACTCCTGCTCGGTGGCGAAGTTCGTCGCCGACAGCTCCACCATGTTGCTGTCCACGTCCAGGTAGTAGAACGCCGTGGCCGGGCCGTGATTGAAGCTCTTGTAGGGTTGCAGGCCGATGCCAGAGAGCCGCTCGTAGCGCGTGAACAACTCTTCCAGGCTGGCGTGGCGCAACTGGATGTGATGCAGCCCGCTGGCGTGCAGCGAAGGCTTCTGATCAGGGTAATCGAACAGGGCCAGCACCTGTCCGAACGGATAGCCCGAGGCAATGCGCAGGAAGCACAGATGCAGGTCGGCAGGCAGGCGCTCGGTGATTTGGGCGCGCCGGCTCTCCCAATCCGGCGGCGTGTGCTCGAAGAACGGCTTGACGCCCAGCACCTGCTGATACCAGGCCTTCATTTCGTCGTAGCGCGAGGTGCGCAGCACCACCTCGCTGAATCGCGGCGGTGTCAGGTCGGCCGTGACGGGTGCATCGGCGTCGATGGATACGCTGGCCATGGCCGTCACTTGGCAAACTCGTTGTCGATCAGCGCCGCCAGGTCGTCGCGCCGCTCCTCGGGCTTGAGCGTTCCCGACACCAGGCCGACGCGCTGCGTATTGGCCAGCGTCGCCTCGTGCACCACCGCGCTGCGCGGGGACGTGACGCGAATCTGCTCGAACGACGCATCGAGCACCTGCGTCGGCAGTTGCCCGAAACGCACGCGCATCAGTCCCTTCACGCGCTCCGGATCGTCCTGGATCATCTTGAGCGCATCCGTGATGCCGGCCACGAGCTTGGAGCACACGGTGGGCGACTGCTTGCAAAAGCCCGCGCGCGCGGCGATCACGTTGGTCGCGTAGGGGTTGAGATCGGGCACGTCGACGCGCGCCAGTTGCACCGCGATCTGGGCGCCGCCGGCGACCGCGAGCGAAACGAACGGCTCGCCGAACAGGAAACCGTCGATCGCCCCCGAAGCCAGTGACGACACCATGTTGGGCGGCTGCATCGGCGTCAGCACGAAGTCGCGGTCCGCGTCCATGCCGACCTTGGCGGCCATGTACTTGATGAACCCGTGCGGCAGGCCCAACGGCGCGTCGATCGCCAGCGTGGCACCCTTGAGTGCCTTCAGACGGGTGGCCAGGTCGGCCTTGAGGTCGATCTTGCGCTCCGTGATCGCCTTCTTGCTCAGCACCAGATTGAGCAGATATTCGTCATTGGTGCTCGCGATGATCTGCATCATCTGGCCCCGCGCAGACGCACGCAGCACCGAGGTCGCCGCGGTACTGGTGAAATCGGCGCTGCCGGCAATCACCGCATTCGTCGCCCCCGGGCCTGCGATGACCGGCAACTTGACGTCGAGCCCGCGCTGCTTCCACAGCCCGGCATCGGCTGCCACATAGATCGGCGCAAACAGCAGGGCGTTGGCGGGCAAGGCGAGCGTTGCCGTCTGCGCGGAGGCGACGGCCGCGAGCATGGACACGCCCAAGCCCAGGCAGATCGCGCGGCCACGCCGCAGGCCCTCCCGGGCCAGGGCGAATGGATTCGGAAGTCGCATGCCGGTCTCCTTTGGAAGTGTTGATCTTCGTCATTATGCATGCACAAAACCAAGAAATCACAGATTTATTTGATCCTATCCAATACTAGCATCTGAAATGCATGCATATCGCGCGCAATTGGTCAGCCACGACGATCCGAGGGGGTCGCCGCAGATCCGCACCGATGCGTTGCTGCACCAGGCCACGGCCCACGCCTTTCTCGACCCACAGGAAGGCCACACAGACAGGCCATGGATAATCACCCGATGCCCCTGGAACTGCACAGCCAGATTCACGGCACCGGCAAGCCGCTGCTGATCCTGCACGGATTGTTCGGTTCAGCGACCAACTGGCGCAGCATGGCGCGACTGCTCGGCGCCGGACACGAAGTGCACGCGCTCGACCTGCGCAACCATGGCGCATCGCCGTGGGCAGAGCACATGGACTACCTCACCCTGGCCGAGGACGTGCGCCACTACATCGCACAACACCGACTGGCGCCGGTGGCGCTGATGGGCCACAGCATGGGCGGCAAGACCGCCATGGCGCTTGCGCTCACCCACCCGGCACTGGTCGAGCGGCTGATCGTGGTGGACATCGCGCCGCGCCGCTACAGCGACGCCCTGAGCGACTATGCACAGGCCATGGCCGGCATCGACCTGGTGTCGATCACCAGCCGCGGCGAGGCGCAACGGCGGTTGCAGGCGCTGCTGCCCGACCCGGCAGTGGCACCGTTCCTGGTGCAGAACCTGGTGACGCGCAGCACCCGCTTCGACTGGCGCATCAACCTGGCGGCAATCATGGCGTCAATGCCGGACCTGGTCGATTTCCCGCCCGGATTGCAGGAGCGGGTGTTCGATGGACCCACGACCGCGATCGTGGGCAGCCTGTCGCCCTATGTCCCGAACGGGGATCTGGCACCGTTTCGCGGCATGTTCCCCGACGTCACACTCGAGATGATCAGCGGCGCGGCGCACTGGGTTCATGCGGACAAGCCGCAGGCGTTCTTCGAGGCGGTACAGCGCGCACTGGCGCGCTGAATCGGTGCACGCCGGAGCGCAACGGCACGCGCGCCGCGACCAGATCCGCGCGACAGCAGGACGGCGCACAGGCACGATGCACCGGACGCCGCATGGCGTCAGAAGCCGGCCGCCTTGACCTGTTCAGGCCGATGCGTCAGGCGCCGGCCGCCTTGGCCTGGTCGGCCCGATACAACAGTACCGGCACCGTGGCATGCCGCACCACCTGCTCGGCGTCACTGCCCAGCAACATGCGTCCGACGCCACGGCGCCCATGGGTACCGATGACGATCAGATCGGCCGGCCAGTCGCGCGCCTGGTTGTTCACGTGCTCGAACAAGCGACCGTTCAGGCTTTCGACCAGCACCGAATCGACCTCGATACCGGCAGCCTGCACGTGTGCGAGCGACTGGCCGAGCAACTGCTGGCCGGCCTCGCGCAACATGCCCAGCATGTCGACGGTCATGCCGCCGAAACCGTCGGCGGAAAAGGCCAGCGGCATCTCGTCGACCAGATGCAGCAGACGCAGCCTCGCGCCCAGGGCCTTGGCCAGCGCGATGGCTTCGTCCAGTCCGGCGTTGGAGGTCGGACTGCCGTCGACGGGAACGAGGATGTTGCGGTACATGATGGATTCCTTTCCTTCTGGTGCAGCGGCACTGCCCTCGGGCACACAGCATGACATGGCTGCAGGCACCCGCGCTTGCGTGATGTCAATGAGCGCAATTCGACCGCCATGCGCCGACCGGCCGGTGCATGGCGTATGAGCACCCCCAGCCCTGGCTTCGCCAGGCCTCCCGAGGGGTGCGAGGAAACTTCGGAGCGGTGCAGCGTTTCTTCATGCAGGCACGGCTTAACTCACTCCGGAGGCACGAAGAGCCACAGCAACAGGTAGACGATCACGCCAAACCCGCCGAACAAGGTCAGGGCCGCGATCAACAGGCGACAAACCCAAGACTCCAGCCCCAGCACCGGC
>JBDHRZ010000027.1:0-14579 GCA_039807845.1 Rhodoferax sp. | reverse complement strand
GCCGGCTCGACGCCGCCCAGGCCGACATCGGTACCGTCGAGCCGCTGGACCTGGTGGGCATCGCGGCCGAGGAATGCGCGCGGCTGGGCGCCGAACTGCAGGTGCGTGGCAGCGCCGAAGACCTTGCGCTGCCGGGGGTGGCCAGGCTGCTGCGCCGGGTGGTGCGCAACCTGTTGGAGAACGCGCACCGGCACGCAGCCGGCGCGGTGACGCTGCAACTCTCGCACGCCGGCGGCATGGTGGAGATGCTCGTGTGCGACCAGGGTCCGGGCGTGCCGCCGCAGTACCGCGAGCGCATCTTCGAGCCGTTCTACCGCCTGCCCGGGGCCAGCGAACGCGACGGCGGCGTCGGCCTGGGGCTGGCGCTGGTGAAGGCGATCGTGCTGCGCCACGGCGGCAGCGTGCGCTGCGAACCGCACGAACCCGTCGGCGCGTGTTTCCGCGTCGCCTTACCCCAGAAAACGCCGCGCGCAAGCTGACCGGCGGCCACGCGTGCGGAAATAGTACCGGTTTTGCGCAATACCTCGCTGCACTCCCCCGAACAGAGGGTGGCGCCGCCGATGCCCACTGGATAGAGTCGAACCAACTGCTGTCACAGCCAGGGGCCGCACCAACCCAAATCCGGCACCCGAAACAAGAGGCTCCGATCTCGTCTCCAACGATGTCCTTCAACGGACTTCTTCAAGCCACCTCCGGGTGGCTTTTTTTTGGCTTCAGTGCGCGCCGTCGAAATGCTCGCCGGCCTTGAGCCGGTATTCGGTACCGCAGTACGGGCACATCACCTGGCCGGTGTGGCCCATGTCCAGGAACACCCGGGGGTGGGTGTTCCAGCGCTGCATGTCGGCCTTCGGATTGGGGCAGAACACCCCGCCGGCGGGCGTCAGCTCCTTGGCCAGCAGTTCGACGGTCTTGCGTGCCATGGTGCTCAGACCCGCGCCAGCCATTGGGCGTACTTGGGATTGCGGCCGTTCACGATGTCGAAGAACGCGCTCTGGATGCGCTCGGTGATCGGGCCGCGCGAACCGCGTCCGAGCACGATGCGGTCGAGTTCGCGGATCGGCGTGACTTCGGCCGCGGTACCGCTGAAGAAGGCCTCGTCGCAGATGTAGACCTCGTCGCGCGTGATGCGCTTTTGCACCAGTTCCAGGCCGAGATCCCGGCAGATGTGGATCACGGTGTTGCGCGTGATGCCGTTGAGCGCGCCGGCCGACAGGTCGGGCGTGTAGACCACGCCGTCCTTCACGACGAACACGTTCTCACCTGCGCCCTCGCTCACGAAGCCGCTGGCGTCGAGCAGCATGGCCTCGTCGTAGCCATCGTCGGTGGCCTCCTGGTTGGCCAGGATGGAGTTGGTGTAGTTGCTCACCGCCTTGGCCTGCGTCATGGTGATGTTCACGTGGTGGCGCGTATAGCTGGAGATGCGCACCCGGATGCCGTTCTTCATGCCGTCCTCGCCCAGGTAGGCACCCCAGGGCCAGGCCGCGATCATCAGGTGGATGCGGTTGCCCTTCATGCTCACGCCGAGCTTCTCCGAGCCGACCCAGACCAGCGGCCGCACATAGCAGCTCTCGAGCCGGTTCTCGCGCACCACCTGCTTTTGCGCCTCCATCACCTCCTCGAAGGTGAAGGGAATCTTCATGCGCAGGATCTTGGCGCTGTTGAACAGGCGCTCGGTATGCTCGCGCAGGCGAAAGATCGCCGTGCCGGCACTGGTGTTGTACGCGCGCAGCCCTTCGAACGCCCCGCAGCCGTAGTGCAGGGTGTGCGTCAGCACGTGGATCTTGGCGTCGCGCCAGTCGACCATGCGGCCGTCCATCCAGATGCGGCCGTCGCGGTCATCCATGGGGGGAGGTGCTGCGCTCATGATGGTCATTCCTCGTGGTCGGCCGCCCGCACGGGCGCCGGGGTGGGTTGCGGTCTGCTCTCGGCTGGCGCCTGGCCAGTCACGACGGCGCCGCGCCCGTCGATTCTAGTGGCCGGCCCGGACGGCGCCAGCGGCGCGGCTGCCTGCGCGGGCGGTTCGGGGCGCACCAGCTGCCAGGCACGCAGCCGGCCATCCTGGAAGCTGGCCTCGACATACGAGTCCCCGTTGTCGCGCCAGCGGTAGACCTCGGGCTGCTGGTCCTTGACGCCCTGCAACTGGCCCAGGGAACGCGTCATCGCCGTGACGTGCAACAGGCTCACGCCGGGCTTGAGCTTTGCGTTGAGCATCACCGCGCTGTCGACGTGGCCCAGCGGCCGGTTGGCCGCGCGCCGCAGCACCTGCATCGTGCGGTTGAAGTGCAGCATGAACCACAGCACCAGCGCCGACGCCGCCACCGCGACGCCCTGCCAGCCGAAACGCTGCCAGGCCAGGGCAAGCACGGCAAGCCCGGCCAGCGGCACGCCGATACGCAGGAGCAGTCGTTGCATGAGCGAGGGGGTTGGATGATTGCGCCAGGGTCCACGCGAGCGGCGCCGGCGCCCGTGCTGCGCGCGGCCGGACCGATGCGGGATTCTAGGCCGCTCATGGGCTGCCCTCCGTGCTTCGCACTGCGGAGCCGAGACCTCGGGGACAGACCGGAGCGCCGCGCAGCGGTGCGGAGCTCTGTCCCCGACATCTCGTAGCTGTCCGGCGGTTCACCTTGGGAACGGCCCGGCGGCGCTCACGCCAGGCCGCGCACGATCTCCAGCGCCTGCTCGACGCGCTCCACCGGATGGATCAGCAGGCCTTCGATGGCCTTCTTCGGCAGGTTCGCCCGCGGCACCACGGCCACGCCGAAGCCGAGCTTGGCGGCCTCGCGCAGGCGCTCCTGGCCGCGCGGCGCCGGCCGCACCTCGCCGGCCAGGCCGACTTCGCCGAACGCGAAGAAGCCCTTGGGCAGCGGCTTGCCGCGCAGGCTCGACGCGATCGCCAGCAGCACCGCCAGGTCGGCCGCCGGCTCGCTGATGCGCACGCCGCCGACCGCATTCACGAACACGTCCTGGTCGGCGCAGGCGATGCCGGCGTGACGGTGCAGCACCGCCAGCAGCATCGCGAGCCGGTCGCGCTCCAGCCCGACCGAGAGCCGGCGCGGGCTGGCGCCGCCGCCGTCCACCAGCGCCTGGATCTCGACCAGCAGCGGGCGGCTGCCTTCGAGCGTGACCATCACGCAGCTGCCGGGCACCGGCGCCGCGTGCTGACTGAGGAAGATCGCGCTCGGGTTGCTCACTCCCTTGAGCCCGCGCTCGGTCATGGCGAAGACGCCGATCTCGTTCACCGCGCCGAAGCGGTTCTTGATCGCGCGCACCAGCCGGAAGCTCGAATGCGTGTCGCCCTCGAAGTAGAGCACCGTGTCGACCATGTGCTCGAGCACACGCGGGCCGGCCAGCGCCCCCTCCTTGGTGACATGGCCCACCAGCACCACACAGGTGCCGCTGGCCTTGGCGGCACGCGTGAGGTGCGCGGCGCACTCGCGCACCTGCGCCACCGAGCCAGGGGCCGAGGTGAGCTGGTCGGAGTACAGGGTCTGGATCGAGTCGATCACCGCGACCTCGGGCTGCAGCGCGTCGAGCGTGGCCAGGATGCGCTCGAGCCCGGTCTCGGCGAGCACCTGCACCCGCGAGTCGTCCAGCCCGAGCCGGCGCGCGCGCAGCGCCACCTGGGCGCCGCTCTCCTCGCCGGTCACGTACAGGCTGCGCTTGCCGGCCAGTTGCAGGCTGTGCAGGGCCTGCAGCAGCAGGGTCGACTTGCCGATGCCCGGGTCGCCGCCGATCAGCACCACGCCGCCATCGACGATGCCACCGCCCAGCACCCGGTCGAGTTCCTCGTGGCCGGTGGGTGTGCGCGCCAGATCGACCGCCTCGATGTCGGCCAGCGTCGCGACCTCGGCGCTGCCCGCGAGCGCGGCAAACCGGTTGCGCCCCGCCGCCGGGGCCAGCGGCGCCGACTCCACCAGCGTGTTCCAGGCCCCGCAGGCCGGGCACTTGCCCAGCCACTTCGCGCTGGCGCCACCGCACTCGCTGCAGACGTAGCTGTTCTTGTCCTTCGCCATGCGCCGATATTACTGGATGAACCACCAGTATCCAGGGTCGTCGCATCCCCCCGCGGGTGTACGCGGGGCGCGCACGATGCGGCCTCGGGGTGCCCGAGCAGCTGCTGCTCTCGCGCAGGAATGGTCAGGCACATGGTGCAGTTCGGTGTCAGCCCCGTCGGGCGAGCGCCGCCTGCTGCCGCCAGCGGCCATGCTCAATAATGGTACGGCACACCCGCAGGAGCCCGTTGCCATGCAGACCCCCGTGAACCCGTTCAAGCAGGCCTTGCGCCAGCGGCAGCCACGCATCGGCCTGTGGCTGGGCATGGCCAGCACGATCGCCACCGAGATCTGTGCCGGCGCCGGCTTCGACTGGCTGATGCTCGATGGCGAGCACACGCCCAACGATCTGCGCAGCATGCTGGCGCAACTGCAGACGATCGCCGGCTATGCGTGCCAGCCGGTGTGCCGGGTGCCGGTCGGCGAGACGGCGCTGATCAAGCAGTATCTCGACCTGGGGATGCCCAATCTGCTGGTGCCGATGGTCGACACGCCGCAGCAGGCCGCTGCGCTGGTGCAGGCCTGCCGCTATCCGCCCCAGGGCATCCGCGGCATGGGCACCGCGCGCGCCTCGCGCTGGGGCCGGTACACACGCTACGCGCAGGAGGCCAACGACCAGGTCTGCCTGCTGGTGCAGGTGGAGACCCGGCTGGCGCTGGCCAACCTGGACGCGATCGCCGCCGTCGAGGGCATCGACGGCATCTTCATCGGACCGTCCGATCTGTCCGCCTCGCTCGGCCACGCTGGCAATGCGACGCACCCCGACGTACAGGCCGCCATCGAGGACGCGTTCGCGCGCACGCTGCGTGCGGGCAAGGCACCCGGCATCCTCACCGGCGACACGGCGCTCGCCGAACGCTACCTCGCGCTCGGCGCCACGTTCGTCGCAGTGGGCATCGACACGCAGATCCTGCTGCGCGGCTGCGACGCGCTGCTGGCCCGCTTCAAGCCGCCAGCCGGCACGGCCACCGCCACCAAGCCGCATGGCTGAGCGCTCGAACTCCGACGCGCCCGACGCGAGCGCGTTTCGCGATGTCTGCGTGGTGGGTGCGGGCGCCATCGGCGGCTGGATCGGCGCCGGCCTGGCGCGCGCCGGCTGCCGGCTCAGCCTGCTCGCGCGCGGTGCCACACTGGCTGCGTTGCGCAGCTCCGGGCTGCAGCTGTCCAGCGGCAGCGACACGGCATCGCCGACCTGCCTGCGCGATCTGCGCGCCAGCGCGCACGCCACCGAACTCGGCGCGCAGGATCTGGTGGTGCTCGCCGTGAAGGCGCCCGCACTGCCGGCACTGGTGCCGCAACTCGGCCCGCTGCTGCGCCCGGACACGCCTGTGCTGACGCTGATGAACGGCGTGCCGTGGTGGTTCCTGCACGGCCTGCACGGGCCGCTGCAGGATCACACGCTGGAATCGGTCGACCCGGGCGGCGTCATCGGCGCGGCGATCGACACCCGCCGCGTGATCGGCGGCGTGGTGCACGCGAGCTGCGCGACCACCGCCCCGGCGGTGATACGGCACGGCTTCGGCAACACCATCATCCTGGGCGAACCCTCGGGCGCGCGCAGTGCCAGGGTGCAGGCGCTCTGTGCCTTGCTGCGACGCGCCGGCTTCGAGGCTGCCGTGTCGGATCGGATCCAGCGCGACATCTGGTACAAGCTGTGGGGCAACATGACGGTGAACCCGATCAGCGCGTTCACCGGCGCCGACGCCGCCGAGCTGCTGGCCGACCCGCTGGTGCTGGTGTTCTGCACCCGCGTCATGCTCGAAGCGCGTGCGGTCGGCGCCGGCTTCGGCGTGCCGATCGACCAGCAGCCGGCCGACCGGCACGCCATCACGCGCAAGCTGGGCCGCTTCAAGTCGTCGATGCTGCAGGACGTCGAAGCGGGCAAACCAGTCGAGCTCGATGCGCTGCTCGCTTCGGTGCGCGAACTCGGCCGGTTGGTGAGCGTGCCCACGCCCGAGATCGACACCCTGTTCGGCCTGGCGCGGCTGCACGCGCGCGTGCACGGACTGTATCGATGAGCCCTGCGCGCACCGATCGCGGCGGGTATATTGAAGCTGGAAACGGGTTCCAGCTCGAGGCGATGCGCCGTGCGGCCGGGCGCCTGCAACGCCGCGCCATCCAGCCCACACCACCAGGGGATTTCCAGTGAACACGCACCACCATACCCGCACCGACCTGGCGCGCATTGCCGCCGATGCCATGCGCGAGCGCGGGCTGGAGCCGGAATTTTCTGCCGCAGTGCTGGCGCAGGTGAAGGCCCTCGATGCGCCAGCCCCCGCGCACGGAGAAGGCATCAGTGACTTGCGCGGGCTACCCTGGTGCTCGATCGACAACGACGACTCGCGCGACCTCGACCAGCTCACGGTGTGCGAGACACTGCCCGGCGGCGCCGTCAAGGCGTACGTCGCGGTGGCCGACGTGGATGCACTGGTACACGTGGGCAGCGCCGTCGACGTGCACGCGCACCGCAACACGACCTCGGTCTACACCGGGGCACGCGTCTTCCCGATGCTGCCCGAGCGGCTCTCGACCGATCTCACCTCGCTCAACGAACGCCAGGACCGGCTGGCCATCGTGACCACCATGGTGTTCAACCCCGATGGCAGCCTGGCCGGCTCCGGCGTGCTGCGCGCCTGCGTGCGCAACAAGGCCCAACTGGCCTACGACGCCGTGTCCGCCTGGCTCGACGGCAAGGGTGCGCTGCCGGCCGCCGCGGCCGCCGCAGCGGGCATGGACGCGCAACTGCGCATGCAGGATGCGCTCGCCCAGCAACTGCGCGCGCGCCGCCACGAACAGGGGGCACTGGAATTCGAGACGCTGCAGCCACGCGCGGTGTTCGACGGCGAGCACGTGGTCGACATCGTGGAGCAGGCGCACAACCGCGCGCGCCAGCTGATCGAGGAGTTCATGATCGCCGCCAACGGCTGCAACGCGCACTTCCTGGTCAAGGCGGGCACGATGTCGCTGCGCCGGGTGGTGCGTTCGCCCGAACGCTGGCAGCGCATCGTGGAGGTGGCGCGCGACAAGGGGGTCGAGCTGCCCCCCGAACCCGACGCGCCGGCGCTGGAGGCGTTCCTGGCCCGCGAGCGCAGGCGCGACCCGGTGCGCTTTCCCGACCTCTCGCTCAAGATCGTCAAGCTGATGGGCCGCGGCGAATACGTGGTCGAGCGGCCCGGCGCCGCGCCGATCGGCCACTTCGGCCTGGCGGTGCGCAACTACACCCACTCCACCGCACCGAACCGGCGCTATCCGGACCTGATCACCTCGCGCCTGCTCAAAGCCGTGCTCACGCATGCGCACCCGCCGTACAGCGCATCCGCGCTGGAAGAACTCGCGGCGCACTGCACGCACCAGGAAGACGCCGCACAGAAAGTGGAGCGCCGCGTGCGCAAGTCGGAGGCCGCGCTGGTGCTGGAAAAACGCATCGGCCACACCTTCGCCGGCATCGTCACCGGCGCCGACGCGCAATCGACCTGGGTGCGCACCTTCAGCCCTCCGGTCGAAGGCAAGCTGGTCGGCAACCCGCCCCACCTCGACATCGGCCAGCGCGTGCAACTGCGCCTGATCGTCGCCGACGTCGAACACGGCTTCATCGACTTTGTCCTATCCTGATCCCTGGGGACAGACCGCAGCACGCGCAGCGTGCAAGCTCTGTCCCCATCATTTCGTAGCTGTCCTGGCTCCCCCTGGGGACAGACCGCAGCACGCGCAGCGTGCAAGCTCTGTCCCCATCACTTCACCCCGAGCGCGCGCAGGCGCGCGCGCAGGTCTTCGAGCTCACCCATCAGCTGCAGCGCCAGTGCCGCGCCGGCCTCGTTCACGCCCAGGTCGCGCTGCAGGCGCACCGCCACCCGCACCTGGCGCAGCTGCACGCCGCTGAAGCGCCATCGCGCGGGCTCCGTACCCAGCGGCGTGACGACCCCTTCGTCGACCAGCGCGAGCAGATGGTCGGTGCCGGTGCGGCAGATCCGGCACACCTCCTCCAGCGTCAGGTCCTGCTGCTCCTCCAGGATCAGCACTTCGGTCACGGTCTGGCGTTCGTCGGCGTTCATGACTCACCCTCCAGTCTGGCGCGTGGCTTGAAATCCTTGAATTGGCTGCGCATGCTCGCATACAGCGCCCGGTCCGCGTCCGAGTGCGCCGGCGGCAGCGCGATCTGCAACACGAAGTAGAAGTCTCCCGGCGTGGCGCCGGGGATGCCGCGCCCGCGCAGGCGCAGCTTGCGGCCGGCGGCGGAGCCCGCCGGGATCGTCAGCTCGACCGCTCCGGCCGGTGTCGGCACCTCGATCTGCGCGCCGAGAGCCGCTTCCCACGGCGCCACCGGCAGCTCCAGATAGACGTCACGGTGCTCCACCCGATAGTGGGCATGGGGCCGGAACTCGACCTCCAGGTACAGGTCGCCCGGCTGGCCCTGGCCGAGCGCCGGCCCGCCCTGGCCGGCGAGCCGGATGTGCTGGCCGGCACGCACGCCCTTGGGCACGTTGAACTCGATGCTGCGCTCGTGCAGCGTGACGCGGCCTTCGGCATCGAGCTGCGGCAGGCGCAGGTTCAGGCTGCGCCGCGCGCCACGGTAGGCATCCTCCAGGTCGATCTGGATACGCGCGTGGTGGTCCTGGCCATGGGCATGGAACTGTCCCTGTGCCGCGCGTTCGTGGCCAGACGATGCGCCGGGAAAACCGTGCCGGAACAAGGTCTCGAAGAAGTCGCTGTAGTCGTCCTGGCCGGCCGCGCCGGCCGCCGGACCACGCCCGCGCGCCTCGAAACCGGCGTTCCAGTCCGGCGGCGGCCGGAACTCCTGGCCGGCGCGCCAGTTGGCCCCCAGCCGGTCGTAGGCCGCACGCTTTTCCGGATCCTTGAGCACCTCGTAGGCCTCGCCCACCTCCTTGAAGCGGGCTTCGGCCTGCGCCTCCTTGCTCACGTCCGGGTGGTACTTGCGCGCCAGCTTGCGGTAGGCCTTCTTGATGTCGTCGGCGCTGGCATCGCGTGCCAGACCGAGCACCTGGTAATAGTCCTTGAACTCCATGATGTCCCCACCCAATCCCTCAGAGCCTGTGAAGAGATGGCTCGTGCCCGCGCCAGGGCGGCCACGAGCCATGAGCACGACGCGGCGCGCCGCCCGGCACAGGCGCGCACCGCACAGGCACGCTGCGTTGCCCCATGGTCAATCCACCCGCACCGGCACGCGCCGTGCCAGCGCACACATCAACTCGTAACCCACCGTGCCCGCAGCCTGTGCGACCGCGTCGATGGACAACCGCGCGGCACCCGCCTGTCCCCACAGCACGACCTCGGTGCCGACGCCGGCCTGCGGCACCGGGCTCAGGTCGACGGTCAGCATGTCCATGCTGACGCGACCCACGGTGCGGCTGGGCACGCCGTCCACCAGCACCGGCGTGCCGGTGGGGCAGACGCGCGGATAGCCGTCCGCGTACCCGCAGGCGACCACGCCGATACGCATGGCGCGCTCGGCGACGAACGACGCCCCGTAGCCGACCGCATCACCGGCGGCGAGCTGCTGCACCGCGATGATGCGCGCGGACAGCGTCATCGCCGGTCGCAGGCCCCAGTGCGCCGCGTCGTGCTGCGGGTAGTCCGGCGCGCTACCGTAGCTCGCGATGCCCGGACGAATCCAGTCCGACACGGCCGCCAACGCCGGCCCGCTCGCCGAAGAGGCCAGATGGCGCAACACCGTGGCGCTGTTGCCGACGCTGCGCTCGCCCGGCAGATCCCGCGTGGCGGCCTCGAACTCCGCCAGCTGCGCGGCCACGCCGGCCGGGCCGTCGGCATCCGCGAAGTGCGTCATCAGGCTGATCTCCTGCACCTGCGGCAGCGCGTCCAGCCGCGCCCAGGCGCTGCGGTAGACGGCGGGCCGGAAACCCAGCCGGTTCATGCCCGAGTTCATCTTCAGGAACACGCGGTGCGGCAGTTGCGTTTTGTGCTGCGCGAGCATGTCGATCTGCTCGTCACAGTGCACCGCATGCCACAGCCCCAGGCGCGAGCACAGCTCCAGATCGCGCGGCTCGAACACGCCTTCGAGCAGCAGGACGGGGCCGCGCCATCCGAGATCACGCACGCGCTGCGCCTCGTCCAGGTCGAGCAGCGCGAACCCGTCGGCGGCACGAAAGGCGTCGAACACGCGCTCGATGCCGTGCCCGTAGGCATTCGCCTTCACCACCGCCCAGACTTTGGCGTCGGGCGCGCAACTGCGGCAGCGTGCCAGGTTCTCGCGCAGGGCTTGCGCGTGTATGGTGGCCAGGATCGGGCGCGGCATGGGCCCATGATATAACCATGCCCACGTTGGAGACAGCACCAAAAGACAGCGGCATCAGACCCCCTGATTGCCTCGGCAACATGGCATGAAGCGCGGGTTCTACACCATCATGTCGGCGCAGTTCCTGAGCTCGCTGGCAGACAACGCATTGTTCGTCTCGGCAGTGGAGCTGCTGCGCACGGAGAAGGCCGGCGAATGGCAGCAGGCGGCGCTGGTGCCGATGTTCGCGCTGTTCTACGTATTGCTGGCACCCTTCGTCGGTGCGTTCGCCGACTCCCGGCCCAAGGGCCAGGTGATGCTGATCAGCAACTTCATCAAGGTCGGTGGCTGCCTGCTGATGCTGTTCGGCAGCCACCCGCTGCTGGCCTACGCAGTCGTGGGGCTGGGTGCGGCGGCCTACTCGCCGGCCAAGTACGGCATCCTGACCGAACTGCTGCCGCCCTCTCAGCTGGTCAAGGCGAACGGCTGGATCGAGGGCCTGACGATCGGCTCGATCATCCTGGGGGTCCTGCTCGGCGGCCAGCTGGTCGGGCCGGTGCTGTCGCGCGTGCTGCTGCAGCTCGACCTGCCGCTGATCGACACCGGCATCGAAACGCCGCCGCAGGCGGCGATCGCGGTGCTGATCGTGGTCTACCTGCTGGCCGCCTGGTTCAACCTGCACATCCCCGAGACCGGCGTCGAGATGCGGCCGCTGCCACGCAAGATCGGCACCCTGCTGCCCGACTTCTGGACCTGCAACATGCGCCTGTGGCGCGACAAGCTGGGCCAGATTTCGCTGGCGGCCACGACCCTGATCTGGGGCGTGGCGGGCAACCTGCGCTTCATCGTGCTGTCCTGGGCGGCCGCGGCGCTCGGCTACACCGTCACCCAGGCCTCCACGCTGCAGGGCGTGGTGGCGATCGGCATGGCTGCCGGCGCCGTGCTGGCGTCGCTGCGCATGCGGCTGGAGAACGGCCCGCGCGTGATCGGGCTGGGCATCGGCATGGGCGGCCTGATCATCCTCTTGATCTTCATCGACCGGGTCTGGATCGCCGCCCCGTTCCTGGTGCTGCTGGGCGCCATCGGCGGTTTCCTGGTGGTGCCGATGAACGCCCTGCTGCAGCACCGTGGCCACAACCTGATGGGCGCCGGGCGCTCGATCGCGGTGCAGAACTTCAACGAACAGGCCAGCATCCTGGCGCTCGGCGCCGCCTACAGCCTGTCGACCGGACTGGGCCTGCACACCTTCGGCGCAATCACCGGCTTCGGCGTCATGGTGGTGCTGGTGATGTGGGGCATCGGGCGCTGGCACCGCAGCAATTGCGTGCGCTACCGCACGGAAGTCGAGCACCTGCTGGAGATCGCGCGCAACGACAAGTCGCACGTGACCTGATCCTGTCGACGCAGGCCCTCAGCGGCGCATGCGCTGGAAGTCCGACGGGGTGAGCGAGGCGTCGGGCTCGACGCGCTCGACCCGATCCCGGCCGAGTCGCTTGGCATCGTAGAGGGCCTTGTCGGCGGCCGCATACAGCGACGCCACCGACCCCAGCGCCCCACCGGGCAGGCTGCCGACGCCAAAGCTGGCCGTGACGGCGAGTTGGCTGCCGGCGCCGATCGTCACCGGTGCGCCACGCAACAGGCCACGCAGCTTGTGGCCCAGCCCGGCCGCCGCATCGATGTCGGTCTGTGGCAACAGCACCATGAACTCCTCCCCCCCGATACGCGCCACCAGGTCGGTGGTGCGCACCCCGTCGTGCAACAGCCGGGCCACGTCGGCCAGCACCTTGTCGCCGGCCGGGTGCCCATGGGTGTCGTTGATCGCCTTGAAGTGGTCCAGATCGATCACGATGGCGCTGGTGAAGCCCCCCTGGCGCTGGGCGCGCTTGAGTTCGAGTTCGGCCAGGCGCATGAACTCGCGCCGGTTGTACAGGCCGGTCAAGGCGTCGTGCGCCGCCAGCCAGAGCAGCTCGTCCTGCTGTTTCTCCAGCGCCGCGTTGCGCAGCGTGAGTTCGCGCTGCAGCATCAGGTAGCGCGCGCTGCTGCGCCACTGGCCGAACGCCAGCAGCAGGCCCAACACGCTGGCACTGAAGCCGTTGATGCGGTTGGACAGCAGCAGCGCCTCGTCGGCCTGCGTCAGGTCCAGGCCGACGAACAACGCGAGATAGGCGATCGCGAACAGCCAGCATGCCGTGGCCGGCGGCAACAGCAACAACAGGCTGACCATCATGCAACCCAGCAGGTACGGGCTGATGGCGGGCGTGACCCACTGGTCGACCACAGCCAGCGCCACCGTGATCAGCAGGAAACCCAGCGCGGCCAACTGTTGCACCACGCGCATCGCCGTCGCGCCGGCCGCCGTGCGCAACACCCACCAGACCAGCACCGTCAGCAGTACCAGCCAGACCCCGATGGCGTAGTACACCTGCACCAGCGCTCGCCGCCAGGCCTGCTCGGCGGCCGGCCCATCAGCCGATGGCGACACGAATGCGAACAGCAGCAGCAGCAAGGCGATCAACGCCGGCAGCAGCCAACGCAGCCGGCGCATGTTGCGCAAGGCGAGTTCGTGCCTCACCAGGGCGTCGTCGGCCGCCATGGCGCGCAGCCAGCGGGCAATGCGGTGCAACACGGGCATGATGCGACGAGTATCGCAGGCGTTCATCACCCCGAACGTGCCCAGCCCCGCGTGGCACCCACGTCGCAGGGTGGCACGATTGCTGTTACGCTCCGGCAGCGTTGCCCACCGCAGTACGCACTGGCACCGCACCACCGACACCATGACGTCCATCCACGATTTTTCCGTCCGGCAGATGAACGGCCAGGCGCTCGCGCTGCGCAAGTTCAAAGGGAAAGCCATGCTGCTGGTCAACACCGCCAGCCAATGCGGCTTCACGCCGCAGTTCGCCGGGCTGCAGGAACTGCACCAGCGCTATGGCGCGCAGGGCCTGGTGGTGCTCGGCTTCCCGTGCAACCAGTTCGGTGCGCAGGACCCAGGCAGCAACGCCGAGATCGCCAGCTTCTGCCAGGCCAATTACGGCGTGAGCTTCCCCATGCTGGCCAAGGTGGACGTGAACGGCGCGCAGGCCGACCCGCTGTGGCAATGGCTCGCCGGACAGGCGCCGGGACTGCTGGGCAGCAAGGCGATCAAATGGAACTTCACCAAGTTCCTGGTCGGCCGCGACGGCGCCGTGATCCGGCGCTACGCGCCTGCAGCGGCACCAAAGAGTCTGGCATCGGATATCGAGGCGGCGCTGCGAGGGTAGACCAGGCATGCAGGTGGCTTTCCGGCGTGGTGCGCGGCAAAGGGCCGGCGCTGGATGTCGGCACCCAGGTCGCGACGATGGGCAACCGCAAGTTCCCCGACGTCACGCCGGGTGGATCAGCGCTCCACGCCCAGCCCCAGCACGGCCTGCAGCACGGCGGTGCGGCACTGGCCGGCGATCATGCCGCGCCATTCGTCCTCGTCCACGTAGAAGGCGTCGAGCAGGTTGCGCTGGATGGCCTCGCGCTGCTCGGCACTGGCTGCGCCGGGGTGGCGGTGCAGCCAGTGGTCGGCGCGCAGTGCGTCCAGCGACGGGCCCTTGCGCGTGCCATATTCGAGCGCGATGCCCACGCTGAGGGCCTGCGGGCATTCGGTGAACACCGCGCTGACGGCGTGGCCGACGACCTGGCGCGAGGTCGATTCCCCCTCCCAGGCCGCGACCACGTCGGCGCCCCAGATCGCCCGGGTGGCGCGCAGGTTGTCAACCGTGCCGGAAAGGCAGGCGTGGATCTTCTCGCCGTGCCCGCAGCGGCCCAGGCCGCTGTGCACGTCGATCCAGGCGATGTGGCGCCGATCGGCGCCGTGCTGGCGCAGCATGGCGCGCAGCGTCCGGTTGCTCCAGCTCGGCGCAGTGCCCGAATAGAACAGGCCGTCGGGAAACTCGGACTGTCCGGGCGTCACGGCCTGGCGGAGGGCGGCTACGCCATGCGCGGCAATGTAGTCGGCGATGGCACGGGCGTTGTCCTCGGTGGGCGGCCACTGCGCGGGCACCATCAGCTCGTGCAGGCCGGCGTAGGCGGGGTTGCGCGTGGGTTGGGCGAAATCGATGAAGTTGCGGTTCAGGTCGATGTTGTCTTCGTTGACCCGGCACAGGTGCGAGAAGCCGTGGGGGTTGACCGCGTGGATCAGCAGCACGGCCACGCCGCGCTGCCGGGCCAGGGCCAGCAGCGTTTCGTCGCGCAGCAGAGCCACCTGGCAGCCCGAGCCGCAGAACCCTTCGACGCCGTGCACGCCCGAG
>JBDHRZ010000026.1:0-14627 GCA_039807845.1 Rhodoferax sp. | reverse complement strand
CGAGCCGGTAGTCGCGCCCGCCCTCGTCGCGCTCGACGCAGCCCATGCTCTCGAGCGTGGCGAGCAGCCGGAACACGGTGGAGCGCGGCAGCTTGAAGCGCCGCGCTAGCTCGGGGGCCGTCAAGGTGCGCGTCTCGCGGCTGAATTCGCCCAGCACGCGCAGGCCGCGCTCCAGCGCGGGCACGTTGTAGCGGTCGACGCCTTCGTCGCCGGCTTCGGGGGATTCGATTTCCCTGGGATCCATGATCACGGTCTTTCGTCAGAGCGTGCGCCGCCCGCGCTCGCGTCATCGAGCACGCCGGCGAGCCACTGGGCGACGGCTGCTGGTCGTTCGACATAGCAGGCATGCCCGGCCGCTGCGATCGAATGCAGCGCCACCCCGGCGGCCTGCGCGATTTCTGCGCAGGCCGCAGGTGGTGTCACCACGTCGAGTGCGCCACAGGCCACCCGGGTTGGCGCCTGGGTGGGCAGATGCGCCAGCAGGTCGTTCGCGCACAGCAGTTCGATCGCCTGGCGATAGCCACGCTCGTGCAGCCGCGCCATGTTCCAGCGCACCCAGGCGCGCGCGACCGGAGATGCGTGCTCGGAGAGCAGACGCACCGAGCGCTGCGCGGCCATGCCGGCGATGCCCAGTTCGGCCAGTTCGCGCAGGCGCTGGCTGCGCACGCGTTCACGCTCGGCGCTGCGCGCGCAGGCGCCGTAGCCGCGCGCGGGGCTGATCAGCACCAGGCCGGCAAAGCGTGCCGAGGCATCGGCG
This sequence comes from Rhodoferax sp., assembly GCA_039807845.1. Lineage (GTDB taxonomy): Bacteria > Pseudomonadota > Gammaproteobacteria > Burkholderiales > Burkholderiaceae_C > CAISIP01. Next base: position 13,870 of record JBDHRZ010000026.1, on the reverse strand, counting down.
CGCTGCAGCGCCGGAGCCGCCATCAGCGCGCCCAGCGAGTGCCCCACCAGCACGCAGCGTGCAACCCCCAGCGCGTCGAGCATCTCGACCAGGCGCTGCGCGTAGTCGGGGCCGGACGGCGTGTCCATGGGCAGCGGGCTCGATGCCCCGTAGCCCGGCGCGTCCCAGGCGATGACGCGGGTGCGGGGCGCCAGCAGCAGCGCGGTCTCCAGCCAGGAGGCCGACCCCGAGCCGATGCCGTGCAGGCACACCAGCGGCAGCGCGCCGCCCGACACCGTGCCGCACTCGCGCAGCGACACCCGCCCGCCCGCGTGCAGCACGACGCTGCGCTCGGGAAACTGCGCGGCCAGACGCTCCAGCGCGGCGGCGGGCAGGTCGGGCGAGACGGCGGTGTCGGTCATGGCGTGCGCGGCGGCTCGCGTGCGATCAGCGCTTGAGTTTGGATAGCGGATCGTTCGGGCGGTAGGTGGGCGTCTCGGGTTTGGCTGCGCCCAGCATCACCAGCATCAGCGCCTCTTCGTCGCCGATGTTGATCTCGCCGCGATATACGCCCGGCGGCCACGAGATCAGGTCGCGCTCGCCGACTTCCATCTCCCACTTCTCGCTGCCGTCCTCCGACTCGGCGATCATCTTGACCTTGCCGCGCAGCACGAAGAAGATTTCCTCGACGTCGTAGTGGATGTGCAGCGGGCCTTCGTGGCCGGCCGGCAGCACCATGGTCGAGAACGTGAAATGCTCGGCCGGGACGGTGTTCGTGTCACCGGCCACGCCGGTGCCGCCGGTGCCGACGTAGCGCATCTGGGCGCGGCCGTACTTCGGGTCGACCTGGGTCTGGAACTTCAGCGCATTCCAGTCGTAGGTGCGGGTCGCGCGCCGCGCGATGCGCGACTCCATCCACTGCTTGAGGCTCGCTCCGGCGGGACGGTCCCAGGAACGCTTCTGCTGCTCTGCCATGACTGACTCCTTTTCAGTTGAACACGAAACCACCATTGACCGGCAGCAACTGCCCGGTCACGAAACGCGACAGATCGGACAGCGCAAACAGCGCCACGCCCGTGACGTCCGCCGGCACCTGTTCGCGCTGCAGCGCACGCTGCTCGACATAGAGCCGATGCCGGCTCTCGGGTACGTACTCGGTCGCCTCGACCAGCACCAGGCCGGGGGCGATGGCGTTGACGGTGATGCCGTCGGCGCCGTACTCGCGCGCCAGCGCGCGCGTCATCGAGATCACCGCGCCCTTGCTCGCCACGTAGGCGAGCAGGTTGGGGGCGCCCCACAGCGCCGTGTCGGACGCCAGGTTGACGATGGCGCCGCGCCCGCTGGCGGCCAGGGCTGCGCGGCAGGCACGCGACATCAGCCAGGTGCCGCGCACGTTCACGTCCATCACGCGGTCCCAGGTCTCGATGGCGATGTCGCCGGCGGGCTTGCCGCCCGAATCGGTCACGGCGGCGTTGTTGACCAGGCCGTCGATCCCGCCGAGCAGCGCTGCTGCTTCGCGTGCGCAGCGCTCGATCGAAGTCGGGTCGGCCAGATCGACCACCAGCGCGTGGGCGTCGTGGCCGGCGTCACGCAGGCTGTTCGCCGCATCCTGTACCAGCGCATCACGGATGTCGGCGATGACCACCGCCGCGCCCGCTGCGCAGCAATGGCGCGCGAAGGCCAGACCCAGGCCACGCGCAGCGCCGGTCACCAGGATGCGCCGCCCTCGCAGCAGATCGGTCGTGGCCAGGTTTGCGTCGGTCATGGTCCGAGCCATTCAGGCGCCGTTGCGCCGGGTGGGCGCTGCTGCTTGTGATTGCCGGAAATATCGCATATGAAACGTTGTCTCCGTAATGAAACAACATTATTCAGCGGACGATTTCGCTGCGATATTAGGGAAAACCCTTATATGCGTGTCTGGTTGGACCGGCCTGTGGTCCAAGTGCTTGATTTTGTTGGATTTGGCGACCGGCGACCGGCGATCGGGCCGGGTCGTCAGGCTTTGCTGCATGGAGGTGCGCGCCCGGGTCGTGCGGGCATCGGGCCTGCGTCACGCCGCCCGATGGACGGCGATGGGTCATCGGCAATACATGCCGGGCGCCGCGCAGCGAGGCGGACGCGCCCGGGCGCCCGACCGGCGCCTATCCCTTGGGTGCGCGGATCGCAGCGACAGCGGCCGCGAAGTCCGCTCCCGTGAGCAGCAGCGACTGCGCCTGCACGTTGAACTCCCACTCCCCGGACAGCGTGCCTTCCATGCCGCGGCGCAGCGCCTGCTTGACGACCTTCAATGCGCGCGCCGGGCGCCTGGCCAGGCTGGCGGCGAAGGCGGCCACGGCGGCGTCGAACTGCTCCGGGTCTGCCACCTCGCTCACCAGGCCGATCTCGAGCGCCCGCTCGGCACTGACGCGCGTGGCGCGCATCACCATGTCGGTGGCGCGTTCGAGTCCGATCAGCCGGGGCAGCAGATAGAGGCCGCCCAACGGGGGCATGATGCCCAGGTCGATCCAGTTCTCGCAGAACACGGCCGTGCGCGAAGCGATGCGAAAGTCGCACGCCACCGCGATCTCGCAGCCCGCGCCGATCGCCGGTCCGTTCACGGCGGCGATGACCGGCTTGCCGCACAGCTTGATCGCGCGCGCCATGCCCTGGAACGCCGCGTAGACCTGCTCGCCGATCTGCGCGCTGTCCATGCGCGTGAGCGCATCCAGGAACGACATGTCGGCGCCGGCGCAGAACGCCTTGCCTTTGCCCGTGAGCACGATCACGCGCACCGCGTCGTCGCGCTCGATCTCGCCGATGGCGGCGATCACCTGCATCAGGTACTCCGGCGTGATCGCGTTGCGCACGGCGGGCCGGTTGAAGCTGAGCGTGCCGATGCCGTCGGCGACGTTGCGCAGCAGTTCTTCGTTGGTGGACATGGTTTCTCCGGTTTCGTGGTCAGGGTGGGATGTTGTTCGGGCTTGGGGCGACGCTGAATACCTACCGTCAAAGAGTAGCGGCCTCGCTGGTTGGATGGCACCCGGGCCTGGGCTGGCAACGGCGGCCTGACATTGGGGTTGTGCGTGGCATGCTCAGCCCTTCCGTGCTGGCCATTGGCGGGTCGCGTGCAGAACACGCAACACACGCACCGAGTCGGCAGTCACGTCATAGACCAGGATGTAATGGCGGTGCGCGACAAGTTCGCGTGTGCTGGTGACGCGGCCAGGTCGGCCAAGCTGGGGATGGTCGAGCAAGCGCCCCGCCCGCTCAGATAGAAGCTCGTCGAGCGCCAGCGCGGCGGACGGGTTGTCCTGGGCGATGTAGGCGCGGATTTCCCGCCGGTCGGTTGCTGCTGGCCGTGTCCACACCAACTTCACGATGCGGCCATCTTCCGGCGCGTTTCTGTCCGCCAGTCCTGCGCTTCGGCATCTACTTCATCGGTCGACAGCACCTCGCCCGCCTTGGCCGCGTCGATGCCGATTTGGACCTGCTCCCTGAACCATGCGTCATGTTCGGCGGCTTGAGTCTGCTGCTGGACGAATGAACGCATGAAGTCCCGCAGGAGCTGCGCTCCCGTGCGGTCGCGGGCCCTGGCGGCGCTTGTGAAGTCGCTTTTCAGGGCTTCATCGACGCGGAACGTGAAAGTTGCTTCGCTCATGGCTTGGCCTTTCATGTGTTACATGGTTTGTGCATCGTAGCACGCCAGGCAACCGTTGCCGACAGGTTCCCCGCACATCCTCAGGCGTACAGCGGATGTGCGCCGTCGCACGCACTCGCGCGCTCGCCTTCATCGTCCCTCGAAGCGGGGCTTGCGCTTCCCGACGAAGGCGGCGGTCGCTTCCCCGAAATCCGCCGTGCCCATGGTGTAGAGCTCGTAACCGAGCGACGCCTCGAACGCGCTGCCGCCGAACTGGCGCATGAGTGCGTTGAGCGAAGACTTGGTGTAGGCGACCGCATGCGGCGGCAGGTCGCGCAGCCGGCACGCCATGGCGTGCACGCGCGCGTCGAGCTCTTCATCGGCCACGCAGTGGTTGATCAGGCCCATCGCGGCGGCGGCCTCGGCCTCCAGCGGTTCGCCCGTCATCAGGTATTCCTTTGCGCGGTGCATGCCCACCAGCAGCGGCCACAGCAGCACGCCGCCGTCGCCGGCCACCATGCCGGCCTTGACGTGCGAGTCGCAAAAGCGCGCCCCGCGCGCGGCGAACACCATGTCGCAGGCCAGTGCCATGGTGGCGCCGACGCCATAGGCCACGCCGCGCACCTTCGCGAGCACGGGCTTCTCGCATTCCAGGATGCCATACAGATGCTTCTTCGCGGTGCGCGTGGTGGCGTTCACCGGTGCGGCCGGGCGCGGTCCGGAGGCACGCTCGTGCAGCGTGCCGACGTCGAAGCCGGAGCAGAAGTCCGTGCCGGCACCGGTCAGCACGACCACCTTCACCAGCGGGTCGCGCCAGACGTCCTCCCACACCAGGGTCAGTTCGGAGGACATCGCAGGCGTGAGCGCGTTGCGCCTGGCCGGGTTGCTCAGCGTGATGGTCAGGATGCCCTCGGCCAGCGTGAGTCCGAGCGCGTGGTAGTCGCCCGCGCGTTCCATGATCGTGCTCTGCTGCGTCATCGCGGCGCTCCGTGGTTCGGCTTGCCCTGGTCTGCCCTGCCTGCGGCGCTCATGTGCGCCGCTTGCGCGGCCGGATCGGCTGCGTCCTCGGCCGGTGCGAAGCAGGCGATCGGGATCTCCCCATTGGTCGGCTTGTATACCAGCCGCACGCGCTGGCCGATGCGGATCGTCTCCAGGTCGCAGTCGACAATGTTGGTGAGCATCGTGATGCCTTCGTCGAGCCTCACGTAGGCGATTGCGTAGGGCACCGGGCCGGCGCGGCGCGTGATGCTGAACGAGTAGATCTCCCCGCCGCCGGTCGCCTCGCGCCACTGCGTGCGTGCGCTCAGACAGTGCGGGCACAGCGCACGCGGGTAGTAGTGCGGCCGGCCGCAGTCCTCGCACGACTTGTAGAGCAGGCGGCCCTGCTTTGCCGCCTCGAAGAACGGCTCGTCGCCGATGCCGGGCACCGGTGCCTCGTGGGTTGCAAGCTGGTAGGGCAGCGCCATGTCATTCCCTTTCCAGGATCAGCGTCGCGCTGCCCGAGCGGCTGCCGACGTTGCCGCCCGTGCCTTGTGCCAGCGCGAGCGCGCAGTTCGGTACCTGCACCGCAGGGTGCGCTTCGCCGCGCAACTGGCGCACCGCCTCGATCACCTTGGTCATGCCGCCGCGGTTGCCGGGGTGGTTGTTGCACAGGCCGCCCCCGTCGGTGTTCACCGGCAGCCTGCCCGTGCCCGCAATCAGGTTGCCGTCTGCGACGAAGCGCCCGCCCGCACCCTTTTCGCAAAAGCCGAGGTCTTCGAGCTGCAGCAGCACGGTGATGGTGAAGCTGTCGTAGATCGAGGCGTACTGGATGTCGGACGGCTGCACGCCGGCCTCGGCGAACGCCGCTGCGCCCGACCAGGCGGCACCGGTGGTGGTCAGGTTGACCTGGCCGGCGTCCAGCCCCTTGGGCGACTCGCCCGCGCCCAGCACCTTCACCAGCGGCCGGCGCAGCGCGCGGGCGACGTCCGGGTGCACCACCACCAGCGCGCCGCCGCCGTCGGTGACGACGCAGCAGTCCAGCCGGTGCAAGGGGTCGGCGAGCGGCGGCGCGTCCAGCACCTGCTGCACGCTGTAGACCTCGCGCAGCAGCGCGTGCGGGTTGTGCTGCGCGTGGTGCGAGGCGGCGACCTTGATCCACGCGAGCTGCTCGCGCGTGGTGCCGAACTCGTGCATGTGGCGCGCCGCAGCCATCGCGTACATGTTGACCGTCACCGGACCGTACGGCAGCTCGAACGGCTGCTCGGGCGCGGCGCCGAAGTTGCGCGGCACCGTGCCGGTGAAGCCCAGCGAACGCGTGCGCCCGGCCTGCGTGATCAGCGCCACGCGGCAGCGCCCCATGGCGATCGCCTGCGCGGCGTGCGAGACGTGCAGCAGGTAGGCCGAGCCGCCGGTCTCCGTGCTGTCCATGTGGCGCACCTTCAGGCCCAGGTAGTCGATCATGCTCAGCGGCCCGAGCCCGGTCACGTCGCCGGCGCAGAAATAGCCGTCCACGTCGGCAAGCGACAGGCCGGCGTCTTCCAGCGCGCCCTTGGCGCATTCCGCGTGCAACTGGAACACCGACTTGTCCGGTGCCATGCGTGTGGGGTGCTCCCATGCGCCCGCGATGCAGGCCTTGCCCTTGATGCTCAATGGACTCTCCTCCGGGGTGGGGTCAGGTCTTGCCTTTTGCCCCCAGGTCCTGTGGGTGTGGGGTCAGGTCTTGCCTTTTGCCCCCAGGTCCTGCGTCGCCTCCACGTGTGGGTGGGGGCAAAAGGCAAGACCTGACCCCACCCAACATAGGCAGCGGGGGGGCAAAAGGCAAGACCTGACCCCACACCCACACCCACCCCCTTCACTCGATCGCCAGCTTGGCGTCCTGGATCACCTTGCGCCACTTGGCGGTTTCGCGCTCGACGAACTCGGCCGTCTCCTTCGGCGTGCCGCCGCCCGCTGCCAGTCCCATTTCGGTGAAGCGCTCGCGCAACTCCTTGCTCTTGAACGCGTCGTTGAGCGCGGCGTTGAGCTTGCTCACCACCGACTCGGGCGTGCCGGCCGGCGCGGCGAGCAGGTTGAAGGCGGAGGACTCGAACCCGGGTACGCCTTGCTCCTGCACCGTCGGCACGTCGGGCAGGGCCGGCGAGCGCCTGGCGGATGCGATTGCCAGGGGTGTGAGCTTGCCGGCCTTGATGTGGGGGATGGCGCTGGCCGCGGCGACGATCGCCACGTCGATCGTGCCGCCGAGCAGGTCCGGGATCAGGGCGCCGTCGCCCTTGTAGGCCACCGGCGTGAGGTCGATGCCCGCGCTGGACTCGAGGTACTCCATCGTCAGGTGCGCCGGGCTGCCGGTGCCGCCGTGCGCGAACGGGATCTTGCCAGGCTGCGCCTTGGCGGCGGCGATCAGCTGGCGCAGGTCCTTGTAGGGCGCCTTGGCGCCGGCCACGAACAGCAGTTCCACGTTGCCGGCGTTGCCGATGAAGACCAGGTCCTTCGTGGTGAAGCCGGGCTTCGGGCCGGTGATGTGCAGCAGCACGGTGGTGCCCACGCCCGACAGGCCGACGGTGTAGCCATCCGGGGCCGCCTTGGCGACGGCGTTCATGCCGATGCCGCCGGCGGCGCCGGCCCGGTTCTGGACCACGACCGGCTGGCCCAGCGACTGCCCCATCTTCTCGGCCACGAGGCGGCCGGCGATGTCGGTGGAGCCACCCGCTGCGAAGGGGATGATCAGCGAGATCGGCCGCTCGGGATAGGCCTGCGCCTGCGCGCCGCCGGCCACGAGCGACAGGGTGGATGCGAGAACGAGAGTCAACAGGTTGCGCATGGTGTCTCCAGGTACCGGCCAGCGCCGGCGAAGTGATGCCAATGAAAAAGTGTTGCCAATGTCCACGGGGCCGGTGGTCGTGACTCCGTGTCTTGCACGCCGGTACACCGCCCGGTCGGCGGGCTCCCGACATGCAGATTCGTGAAAAAAAGGCAGGTCATGCGGGCGTGATTCATGTCTTCACAGGCTCTCAGATCACGCGCCGCGCGCGCAAGGCCTCGATACGCGTATCGTCCAGGCCCAGCAGCTCTTTCAGCACCACGTCGGTGTGTTCGCCGGGCAGCGGCGGAGCCATGTAGTGCGTGATCGGCGTGGCGGAGAACTTGATCGGGTTGGCCGGGATGCGGAACGCGCCCGCCACCGGATGCTGCACCGTCACGGCGGCCTCGCGATGGCGTACCTGCGGGTCGGCGTACGCGTCGGCCAGTCCGTACAGCGGGGCTGCCGGGAGGCTGGCCTGTGCGAGTGCGTCCATCAGGCGCGCGCGTGGGTGCTGCGCAAACAGCGGTTCGAGCAGCGCGTTGAGCGCCTCCCGGTGCGCGACGCGTGCCGCCGCGGTGGCGAACCGGGGGTCCGCTGCCAGATCCGGGCAGCCGAGTACGCCGCACAGGCGCTGGAAGGTGTCGTCGCCGGGGGCGGAGATGAGCAGCTTGCCGTCGGCGCAGTCGAAGAAGCGCGAGGGCACCGTGGTCGGTGACTCCTGCCCGGTCCTGCGCTCGGGCGCGCCGTTGGCGAGATAGTTCGCGCCCACCGAGCCCATCGCGGCGAGCGCGCAGTCGAGTAGCGCCAGGTCGATGTGCTGGCCCTGTCCCGACACCCGGTCGCGGTGGTAGAGCGCGGTGAGGATCGCGCCGTAGGCGTGGATGCCGCCGATGAAGTCGGCGATCGGCACGCCGATGCGCATCGGCCCGCCGCCGGGCACGCCGTCGGGTAGGCCAGTGGCGCTCATCAGGCCGCTCATGGCCTGGAACACGGGGTCGAAGCCGGCCCGCGCGGCGTAGGGGCCGGTCTGGCCGAAGCCGGTGATGGAGCAGTACACCAGGCGCGGATTGCACGCGTGCAGGCTGGCGCAGTCCAGGCCGTAGCGCTGCAGGTCGCCGGTCTTGTAGTTCTCGATCAGCACGTCGCTGCACGCGGCCAGCCGGCGCGCCAGCTCCTGGCCTTCGGGCTGCGCGATGTCCAGCGTGATCGAGCGCTTGTTGCGGTTCGCGCCCAGGAACATCGGCTGCATGGGCAGCGCAGCCCCGGTGCGTGCATCGCGCAGTGCCGCGCCGCCGAGCCGGCGCGCGTCGTCGCCGCCGCCCGGGCGCTCGACCTTGATGACGTCGGCCCCGCAGTCGCCCAGCATCTGCGCAGCGACCGGGCCCGCCAGGATGCGCGAGAGGTCGAGCACCCGGATCCCGGCCAGCGGCATCGGTGCGGTGCTCATCAGGCTACCCTCCGTGCTGCGCACTGCGGGGCTGAGCGCCTTGGGAACGGCCCGGCGGCGCTCATCAGGCTACCCTCCGTGCTGCGCACTGCGGGGCTGAGCGCCTTGGGAACGGCCCGGCGGCGCTCATGAGATTGCCCTCACGATCAGCGCATCCACCGCGACGATGCGGCCGCCGTGGCAGATGAGGGGGTTGACGTCGAGCTCGATCAGCCGGTCCTGCTGATCGGCCATCAGTTGCGAGAGCGTGCTCACCACTTCGGCCAGCCGCATGGTGTCGACCGCCGGCATGCCGCGAAAACCGCGCAGCAGTGCAGCACCCTTGAGCCGTTCCAGCATGCCCAGCGCCTGGGCCGGCGAGACGGGGGCCAACTCCACCACCGTGTCTTTCAGCAGTTCGACCAGGATGCCGCCGAGGCCCACCACCACCAGCGGGCCGAACTGTGGGTCGATGCGCCCGCCGACCATGATCTCGACGCCCGGGGGCACCATCTCCTGCACCAGCACGCCCTGGATGCGCGCGGGCGGTTGCACGGCGCGTGCGTTGGCCGTCACCTCGTCCCAGGCCTGTGTCAGTGCGGCTTCGTCGCGCAGGCCCAGCCGCACCACCCCGGCCTCGGTCTTGTGCGCGATGTCGGGTGACTCCACCTTGAGCACCACGCCGCCGCCGCCGGCGTGCAGGTGCGCGACGGCATCCGGCAGGCTCTGCACCAACTGCTCGCGCACCACCGCAACGCCGTAGCAGGCGAGCACCTGCTTGGCCTCGCGCTCGGTGAGCGTGGGGTGCGGTGCCTGTGCGAGCAGGGCGGCGGCGCGCGCTGTCGCGCTGGCGTCGTGCTGCTGTGCCGCAGGCGGCGTCTTGGCCTGCGCAGCGCGCAGGTCGGCGCGCCGATGCCAGGCGGCGAGCGCGGCAAAGCAGCGGTCCGCCGAGCGCAGCACGGCGCCGTGCGCGAGCGTCTCGCCCTCGCGCACCTCGGCGCGCTCCAGCGCCTCGGAGGTCCACAGGTTCACCAGCAGCTTGCCGCGCTGCGCGGCCATGGCGTCGAGCGCGCGCATGCGCGCATCGGTGCCGTAGGGCGTGGGGTGCGTGACGACCAGCGCGCCAAATTCCGGCTCCGCCAGGAAGGCCTCGCCGGCGGCCGCCAGCAGACCGGGTTCGGACTGCACTTGCGCCGTCACGTCGCAGGGATTGCGTGGCGCGCCGAAGTCGGGGATCAGCGCCTGCAGCCGCTCGCGCGTGGCCGCGCCCGGCTGCGGCAGCTCGATGCCGTGCTGCTCGGCCTTGTCGGCACAGATCACGGCGAGCCCGCCCGAGGAGGTGGCCACCGCGACGCCGCGCGCCAGCGGTGCACCGGGCAGGCGCGCGAACAGGCCTGCGGTCTCGATCAGGTCCTCCAGTGCATCGACCGCCACCACGCCGTGGCGCGCAAACGCCGCCCGGTACACTGCGTTGGAGCCTGCCAGCATGCCGCTGTGCGACAGCGCCGCCTGTGCGCCCGCCTGGCCGGTGGCGATCTTGTAGACCACGAGCGGCTTGTCGGCCTCCCAGGCACGCTGCGCCGCCTGCAGGAAACGCCGGGGATCCGGCATGCCCTCGAACAGGCAGGCGATCGACCGGCAGCCGGAGTCGTCCGCGAGATAGGCGACCATGTCGGCCACGTCCACGTCGCACGAGTTGCCGGTGGTGAGCACGTGGCTGAACGCCACGCCGCGCTGCGCGGCCAGTGACAGGCTGAACCCGACGCCGCCCGACTGGCTGACGAGCCCGATGCGCGGCGTGGCCAGGCCCGGGTCGCGTGCGTCCTCCGCGGCCAGCACGTCCACCAGCGAAGCGGAGAAGGTCGCGCAGGCGCCCGAGAGCAGGTTGGCCACGCCGATGCTGTTCGGGCCGACGATGCGCATGTCGGCAGCGCGGCCGATCTCGACCAGCCGCTGCTGCAGCCGTGCCCCTTCTTCGTCGCCGGCCTCCGCGTAGTCGGATGCGAACACCACCACCGCGCCGACGCCACGCGCTGCGCACGCGCGCACCACCGGCTCGACCTGCTCGCGCGGCAGCGCCACGACGACGCAATCGGGCGTCTGTGGCAGCGCGGCGATGTCGGCGAAGCACGGCCGGCCGTTTACTTGCGCGAGTTTCGGGTTCACCCACCAGGTGCGGCCGCCGAAGCGGCGCAGGTTGGCGGCGGCGCGCGTGCCCATCGCACGTTCGCGCTCGGACACGCCGACCACGGCGACGCTGCGCGGCTCCAGCAGGCGACGCAGCTGGGCGTGGCGGTACGGCGGCCGTGACTCAGCGCTCGTGATCATGGGAATCGCCCCCGCACCGGGTTGCCATGGGGTGCTCAGGCTGTCGCATGCGGGTGCGGCGCATCGCGCCGGTCTTCCTGCGCCTCGCGCGCGGCGGTGAAGGCGCCGGCGGCCGCGAGCTGCGCGATGTGGTGCTCGAAGTCCCCGAACAGGAACTCCAGCGTGGTCGTGTGCTTGAAGTAGTGCGCGACCTGGCACTCGAGCGTGACCCCGATGCCTCCGTGCAACTGGACCGCGTCCTTGCCGATCGCGCGCGCCGACTGGCAGAACTGCGCCTTGGCCGCCGACACGGCCTTGCGCCGTTCGAGCGCCGGTGCTGCGACCATCATCGTCGCCAGGTAGCTCATGCTGCGCGCCTGCTCGAGTGCGACCAGCATGTCCACGGCGCGGTGCTGCAGCGCCTGGAAGCTGCCGATCGGCACGCCGAACTGCTGGCGGGTGCGCAGGTAGTCGATGGTCGTCGTGTGCATGCGTTCGAGCGCGCCCACGCCGGCCGCGCAGATGGCGGCGATCCCTTCGTCGAGCACGCGTTCGAGCACCGGCAGGCCGTCGTCGGGCGAGTCCAGCAGCGCCGTTGCGGGGACCGTCACGGCATCGAACCGGATGTCGGCTGCACGGGTGTCGTTCTGCAGCGCGTAGCCGCGCCGGTGCACGCCTGCGGCCTGCGCATCGACCAGGAACAGCGCCACCCCGCTCCGGTCGTCTGTTTCGCCGGCCACGCGCGCGGCGACGATCAGCGTGTCGGCGCAGTCGCCGTGCAGCACCAGCGTCTTCTCGCCATCGAGCCGCCAGCCGCCGGCGACGCGGCGCGCGCGGCTGCACACCTGGTGCCACGCATAGCGTGCGTCCGGCTCCATGTGCGCCAGCGCCAGCAGGCGCGCACCGCTGCATACCGCGGGCAGGATGGCGGCCTGTTGCGCAGCGCTGCCCGCCAGCCGCAGCGCGGCGCCGCCGAGCACGACCGTGGCGAGGTAGGGTTCGAGCGTGAGCCAGCGCCCGAACGACTCCATCACGATCATCGACTCGACCGCGCCGAGTCCGGCGCCTCCGTGCGCCTCGTCGAACGGCAGCGCCAGCAGGCCGAGCGCGGCGTACTGCGACCACATCTGGCGGCTCCAGCCCTGCGCCAGCGCCAGATGGCGCTGGCGCTGGTCGAACGCATAGTGTTCGCGCAGCAGCCGCTCGACGTTGTCCTGCAGCAGCGCCTGTTCGGGATTCAGGTCGAAGTCCATGTTCAGAGCCCCAGCACGCCCTTGGCGATGACGTTGCGCTGGATTTCGCTGGTGCCGCCAAAGATCGATACCGAGCGGCCGAAGAAGTAGTTGGGCATCACGGTCGCGGCCCAGTCCGGGCCTATGGTGTCGTCGCCGCGTGCCAGCACGTAATCGGTCTGCATCGGCAGCCCGAGCGGGCCGGCGACGTCCAGCAGCAGTTCCTGCGCGCGCTGCTGCAGTTCCGACCCCTTGAGCTTGAGGATGGAGGACTTCGGGTCCTGCCCGCCGCCGCGGCGCTTGTGGAAGGCGTCCACCACGCGCATGTTGGTGAGTTCGAGTGCCTGCAATTCCATCTCGAGCACCGCCACGCGCTGACGGAACTGCGGCTGCTCGCCCAGCGGTACGCCGTCGACGCGCACCTGCGTGGCCAGTTGCTTGGCGCGCGCGATGCGGCTCTTGGACAGGCCCACCTTGGCGATGCCCAGCCGCTCATGCCCGAGCAGGTACTTGGCGTAGTCCCAGCCCTTGTTCTCCTCGCCGACCAGGTTCTCCACCGGCACCCGCACCTGGTCGAGGAACACCTCGTTGGTGGAGTGGTAGCCGTCCAGCGTGATGATGGGCCGCACCGTGATGCCCGGCGTCTGCATGTCGATCAGCAGGTAGGAGATGCCGCGCTGCTTCCTGGCCTGCGCATCGGTGCGCACCAGCGCGAACATCCAGTTTGCGTAGTGCGCGCGCGTGGTCCAGACCTTCTGCCCGGTGACGATGTAGTGGTCACCGTCGCGCACCGCGCGGGTCTGCAGCGCGGCCAGGTCGGAGCCGGCCCCGGGTTCGGAGAAGCCCTGCGCGAACCAGATGTCCAGGTTGCGCAGCCGCGGCAGGAAGAATTCCTTCTGCGCCTGCGTGCCGAAGGCGATCAGCACCGGACCGACCAGGTTGATGTTCTGCGCCAGTGGTTCGGGTGCCGGGGCCAGTTGCAGCTCTTCCTTGAAGATGTATTGCCGCACCGCGTCCCAGCCGGTGCCACCCCAGGCCGGGTCCCACGCCGGTGCCGCCCAGCCCTTTGCGTCGAGGATGCGGTGCCAGGTGACCAGATCCTCGCGTGCGAGCCGCTGCTCGGCGAGCATCTTGCGACGCAGCGGCGCAGGCACGGCTTCGCGGAAGAAGCGGCGCACCTCTTCGCGGAACTGCAGTTCCTCGGGCGTGAATCGCAAGTCCATCGTGGCGTGTTCCTCGTGCGTATCTGCGCGCCGGCTTCCCGTGGCGGTGCCGCGCTTGCCCTATTCCTCGACCGGATCCCACATGAAGGTGCGCCCCAGTTCGGACACCGGCGCGAACGCCGACTGGAACTTGGGCAGCATGCGCGCGAGCTTGCCCATCGGCCAGCCACCCTGGTGGTGGATCGAGCGTACCGGCCGCGGCTGGTTGAACACGAACACCTCGCCCCCGCGCACGCCGAAGATCTGTCCGCTGATGCCCTTGGCCTCGTCGCTGATGAGCGCGCCTGCCAGCGCGGCGACGGCCGA
>JBDHRZ010000025.1:0-15344 GCA_039807845.1 Rhodoferax sp. | reverse complement strand
GCCGGTGCTGATCCTGATGCATGGCATGGGGCTGGGCATAGCCACCCATTCCTACGCCGGCTCGATGGAGTGGGGTGTGGTGGGCTGCCGGCAATCGCTGCCGGACGTGGCGGATCTCGCAGATGACGTGCTGGCCAGCTTTGCCGAGTTGCTCGAGGCCGTGAAGGCCCAGGCCGCGACCCAGCCGGCCGCATCCGGGCCGGCCCCGAAAAGGCGGGCCCGCAAGACGGCAGCCAGGCCGGCTGCCAGCGACGCCACGGTCGCTGCCCAGGTGGCCCCCGTCGGCGCTGCGGCGGGGGAAGGTGCGGCGCCCAAAGGGGTGGCGCGCAGGCGCGGTGCCCGTGTCGCCGCCAGTGCGGGTGCGACAGACGGTGGCGCGGCCGGTCCGCAGGCCGAAGTTCCTGCGCCGCGTCGCCGCGGCGTGCGCGCGCAAGCCGCTGCCAGGAGGCGAGCCAGCGCCAAACCGGGACGGACCCGTGCCGCGGCGCGGGCAAGCGTCGCCTGATCGGAGATGATGGATTTCCTGCTGGGCGCGGCCCTGATCCTGCTGGCGCTGAATCTGCTCGCATGGCTCGCGGCCTTGCTCTGGCTGCGCGGGCCGGACCTGCGCCGGTTCGATCGGCCGGTGGGTGAGAGCTTCTCTCGCGGCGCGCAACCGAGTGCCGAGGTGCGGGCGGTGGAAGCGTCGTTCGCGCGCCTCAGGACCTTGTTGAAGGAGGTGCCGCTGCGCCAGCGCGTGCCGGCCTTGCGTCGCCACATGGACAGCGTGTTCGAGGGCCGCGACTTTTCCGCGTTTACGTTCATGCCCGCGGACTGTGCCGGCGTGCGGGCGGAATGGGTGCTGGCAGCCGGCTCGGATGCCGACCGTCGTCTGCTGTACATCCATGGTGGCGCTTTCACCATGGGCAGCCCGTTGAGCCACCGTACGGTGACGACCCGACTGGCCGAGATGACCGGCGGTGCCGTGCTGGCGCTGGACTACCGGCTCATGCCCGAGCACAGCCGCCAGGCAGGCATCGACGACTGCCGGGCCGCCTATTCGTGGCTGTGCGAGAACGGCCCGCACGGGGCGGCGTCGGCGCGATCGGTGTTCGTGGCCGGTGACTCCGCTGGTGGCAACCTGACCCTGGCGCTGATCGCCTGGGCGCGCGACCAGCACCTGCGATTGCCCGACGCGGCCGTGGCGCTGTCGCCGCTGACCGACGCCACGCTGGTCAGCCCCAGCTTCAAGACCAACCGGGCCAGCGACGTGCTGCTCGGCCCCTTGTTCGGCACCATGAGCAAGGTACCTCTGTACCTGCTGCTGTGGATGAGCCTGTTGCAGAACCGCATCAACCCGCGCAATCCGCTGGTCTCGCCGGTATACGGTGACCTGGCCGGCCTGCCGCCCATCCTGGTGCAGGTGGGTGCGCAGGAGATGCTGCGCGACGATGCCCGGCGCTACGTGAACCGGGCGCAGGACGCCGGGTCGCCGGTGCGCCTGCAGACCTGGGACCACGTCATGCACGTGTGGCAGATCTTCAACCCGGAACTCACCGAGGCGCGTGACGCGCTGGACGAGATCGGGCGCTTCCTGGCCAGCCATGGCGCACCGGCCCAAGGCCAATCCACGGCACGCAGCGCGCGTGCGGCAGCCATTGCGTGACCATGATCAGTTGGCAAGCATCCACCTCCAACGCCATTCATCGATTCCTCGTCAAGTCCCTGACCGACCGCGGCGTTTCCGCGGCCGCCTTGCGCAGCAGTGCCGCGGCGATGGAAGCGTTTTATCCGGAGCACCCGGCCGGGTTCAGCTACACCAACGAACACCCGCTGCCGCATTGCGATGCCGAATGGATCCGCCAGATCGGCGCACAGAACGACCGGGTGTTGCTGCAGTTCCCGGGTGGCGCGTACATGATGCGCATGCCCCGCATGGAGCGCATCATCGCCACCGGCGTCTGCCGTGGCGCCAACGCGCAGGCGCGACTGGTCTTCTACCGACTCGCACCCGAGCATCCGTTTCCCGCCGGCCATGACGACTGCGTGCTGGCGTATCGCCAGTTGCTGGAGTTGGGCGTTGCGCCCGACCGCATCGTGCTCAGCGGCATCTCCGCCGGTGGTGGCCTGGTGCTCGGTGTGCTCATGGCCTTGCGTGATGCGGGACTGCCGATGCCTGCCGGCGGCGTGGCGCTTTCCCCGGTGACCGACCTGGTGGCGCTGAGCGAGCGCAGCGGCACCAGCGGCTCGAACGCCCGGCGTGACCCGGTGATCGCGGTCGGCAGCAGCGAGAACATGTGCACGATGTACCTGGGAGACTCGCCCGAGCGTCGTTCGCACCCGTACGTGTCGCCCGCACGCGGAGATTTCACCGGCCTGCCGCCACTGTTCTTCCAGGTCGGCAGCACCGAGATCCTGCTCGACCACAGCCTGCGCTGTGGCGAGAAGGCGCGCGCGGCCGGTGTGCGCGCGGACGTCGAGGTCTGGCCGGACATGCCGCACGGCTGGCAGGGCATGCCGTACCTGCCGGAATCGCGGCGGGCGCTCGAACATATCGCCGATTTCGTGCGCGAATGCTGCCCGTGACGGGTCATTCTCGACGGGCAGGCTTGCGCACGGCGCGCAGGCAGGATAATTACCGAGCAAGACAAGCGGAGGGAGAGCGCGATGCCTGACAGCTCCAGCACCACCATGGCACGGGATGCCTTCATGCGCGAACTGCGCCTGGATCACGCCCGCCTCTCGCGCGTGCTGCGCGAGATCGACCTGCAGCAGGCCGTGCTGCAGTCCGACGCCGAGAGTGCGCGCGCAGTGTTGCTGGAGGCGATCCGCTACCTGATCCATTATCAGGACGGGGTCCACCATACGCGCGAGGACTACTTCTTCGAGCGCATCCTGCAGCGCCTGCCGCACCTGGAAGCGGAGACACGCAGGTTGCTGCGCGAGCATGTCCAGGTGCGCCGGATCGATGCGCAACTGGCGGCCGACCTGGCCAGCGCCAGCGTGCCGGCGCTCGAGGGCAACCAGGGCTGGGTGCTGGCGCGGCGCCTGCGTGCGCACGTGGCGCACGCCCGCGCGCACATCCGGCGCGAGGAAGACGTGTTCTATCGCCGTGCGGAGGAGGAGTTGGGACCGTCCGACTGGGCCGACCTGATGCGCCAGGTGGCGCAGGACGAGAAGCTGGCGTCGGTGGAAGACCCGCTGGCGTCGCCGCAGCAGATGCAGGCTGCCTACCCGGCGCTGGCGCGCCGCCTGGAGGCTGGCGTCAACGAGGTTACCGGACCGGGCGATCGGCCGGCGCGCGAGATCAGTGCTGCCACGTTGCGGCTGCAGGCCGCGTGGCGCGTGCTGTACGAGCAGGCCATCGAAGCCAGTGGCCGCTGGACGCTCGACGTGATCGCGCTGGCGCAGGCCAACCTGCGATCGATGCAGCGGATACACACGCCGCTGGATCTGTGGTCGGTCAGCCAGGAGATTGGGCTGCGCAACGGCGGATTCGCGCTGCACTGCCTGGTCGGTACGCCCCGCTGGGCAAGCCAGGTGTGGACCGGTGTGTGGGAGGAACTCAGCGCCGGCAAACCCGACAGCGCGCCGCATTGAGCTTGTGCAGCAGGGCAAGGCCCTGCGTTGGGCAATTTCGGCCATGGCGCTGCGGGGTACGCGCCGAGGCGCGCGGGCACTGGTGGCCGCAGGCTGGTGCAGCAGTTCAGTGCCGCGGGCGTGTGACCTGCGTGGGCAGCAGGGTCTGGCGGCAGTGGCTGCACGCCAGGCGTCCGTGCACGGCCTTGGTGCACCGCGTATGGATCCATCCGATCGTGTCGGGCTGGTCGCGGTCCCGCCCGGCCCAGCCCGACATGCAAAGGACATAGGCGAACAAATCCTGCCCGGCTTCGCCGAGCCGGTACAGGGAGCGTCGTCGGTCCGCCGGGTCGGTCGCGCTGACCAGCACCCCGAGTGCGCACAGGCGCTGCAGGCGCCGCGTGAGCACCGCGCTGCTGATCTGCAGCATCTGCATCAGTTGCTCGAACCGGCTGGCGCCAAGCATCGCGGCCACTACGACCAGCATCGACCAGCGATCGTCGATCACCGCCAGGACGTCGCAATCCGGTGCAGCACTTTGCGCGGCCGGGCCGCGCCAGCGTCGAATGCGCGTGCTGCGCATTGTGTCGACGGCGATGTCGCGTGCGTGCATGGGCTCGACCTGGCGCAGTGTCATCGGCCCATCGCAGTGCTCGCACAGCAGTACCGGGCGAAACGCGCGTCCGCAGTTGGTGTGCACCAGTTGCCTGGGCAGATGGCCGTCAGCGACGCCCCAGCGCCGGTGCCACGCCCAGGTGGTCAGCACGTTGCCGTACAACTGCCTGCCGCGTTCGGTCAGCCGGTACTCGTGGCGCGCACGGGCCGGATCCTTGCGCAGCCGGGCCAGCACGCCGATGCGCACCAGGTAGGCGAGGCGCATGCTCAGCGTCTGGCGCGGGATCGACACGGCCTGCTGAAAGCTTTCGAATTGCCGCGTGCCCATGAATGCCGCGCGCAGGATCACATGGCACCACGGGTCGGTGAGCAGGTCGAGCCCGTGCGCGAGATGGCTGGCGCGCAGCGCCTGGCCCAGGTAGTCGGTGTCCGAACGTGCAGCCGGGCCAGGAGGCCGGCGCAGCGGGACTACCGCACCCGGCTCGTGTCGGGATTTGACGCCAGCGCCGGCCGCAATGGGGGCGGCCTTGGCTGCGGAGGCTGCGCCGTCGGGCTGCAGCCCGGTGTTCCAGTGTGGCGCCATGGCGTGATCGCAGCAGGCATCTGCTTACTGGCAATAGACGCCGCCATCGACGATCATCGTCTCGCCGGTTACATACCGGGCTGCGTCACCGAGCAGGAACAGGATCGGCCCGACCATGTCTTCGGCCACGGCGACCCGCCCCAGCGGCACACGGTCACCGTAGCGTTGCAGGTTCATGGGCCCGAATGCCGTCGCGCGCCCTGTGCCTCCCTGCAGGAAGGCGGTGTCCGTCAGCCCCGGCGCGATCGCGTTGACGCGCACGTGCGGCGCATTCTCTCGTGCCAGGCCTTTGGTCAGCGCGATCACACCGGCTTTGCAGGCGCTGTAATGGGCATACCCTTTGCTCACGTCGAGCCCGAGCGTGGAACTGACGTTTACCATGGCGGCACCGTGCCCGGACGCGTGCAGCAGGGGCAGCGCAGCCTGCGCGCACAGGAATTGCGCGCGCAGGTTGCCGGCCACGACCTCGTCGAACACTTCGACGGGCAGTTCGGCGACTGGCTGCCAGCCCTTCATGAAACCGATGAGGTTGCAGAAGCCGTCGATGTCCGGCCAGAGCGCGCGCAGCGCAGTGAACGCCTGCTGCACGCTGGCGGCATTGCTGCCATCGAGCGCAAATGCCGGCACGTCCGGCGCCGGTGGGTGCTGCGCCAGCGCGCCGGGCTGGTCGAGCACCGCGACCCGCACGCCGGTGTCGCGCAGGGCGCGCACCAGTGCGCGCCCCATGCCCCCGCAACCTCCGGCGACTGCGACCCGCGCGCCGGGCCGTGGCCCGAGGCGCGACGGATCGAGCGGGGCGACCGGTGCGGTGTCGTTCAGGGAATGACCGGGCTGATCGTGACCCATTTGCCCTTTTCCACCTGGTCGATGATGATGCTCTCGGGGCTGATGTGGTTGTCGACGAAACGCACCGGAGTCAGCAGTACGCGCCCCTTGTCGTCGTAAGTGATCGACTGCAGCGCCTTGGCGACTTTCTCGGCGGTCACGTCCTTGCCGGCGGCTTCCACGCCCTTGAGGAACCAATCGGTGTTGTCGTAGGCCAGCACCGCGTTCTCGTCCGGGTTCGGATGGTTCGGGAAGCGCTTCTTGAACTGCTCCTTCCAGGCCTGCACGGACGGGTGGTCGGTGCCGACCTTCCACGGACCGATGCCGTAGAGCCCCTCGACCGTGTCCTTGCCCAATGCGAGCACGATGCCGGTGCGCCCCGGGTTGCCGGTGATCACCTTCACGTCGGTCCAGCCGAGCTTCTTGATCTCGCTCATGATGCCGATCGTCTCGCGCGTCAGCGAGGCCGCGGCGATCAGGTCGACGCCAGCGGCCTTCATGCGTGCCACCTGCGAGGAGAAGTCGATGTCACCGGCCTTGTAGGCGGCTTCGGCCACCAGCGGGAGCTTGTTGGCCGCCAGCCCGGACTTCAGGCCGACTGCCATCAGGTCACCCAATGGGCCTTCCTGGTAGATGAAACCGACCTTCTTCGAGCCGTACTTCTTGATCATCCAGTCCACGCCCTTGTGCATCACGACGTTGTAGTTCGGCGTGGTGGTGAACAACATCGGGCTGTTGCCGGCGATCTTCTGGATCACGGAGGAGGCCGCCCACGGTGCGAAATAGATCACGCCGGCATCGGTCGCCTTCTTCACCGCGGCTGCGTTGGCGCCGGAGCCGAACGGGTTCACGATCGCGAACACGTCATCGCTGCGCAGCAGCTTTTCCGTCACGCGCACTGCCAGTTGGGGCTGGCCCGCGTTGTCCTCCACCACCATGCGGATCTTGCGCCCGTTGATGCCGCCAGCCTCGTTCACCTCGTCGATGCGCATCTGCATGCCCAGGCGGATGTCCTGCATGCCGGCGGCCACCGGACCGGAGAGGTCCAGGTGCGTACCGAGCACGATCTCCTTGTCGGTCACGCCGCGTGCCTGCGCGCCGGCGAGCGCGAGGCCGAGCACGGCGGCCACACCGATCTTGATGAATTGACGCTTCATGTCGATTACCTTTCACGTGGTTTCATAGACTGATCCATCGGCTGACCGCCGTGCTCAGGGAATCAGCGGGCTGACGGTGACCCATTTGCCCTTCTGTACCTGATCGACCTCGACGCTTTCCGGGCTCACGTGGTTCTTCACGAAGCGCACCGGGCTCAACAGCACCATACCCTTGTCGTCATAGGTCATCGATTGCAGTGCCTTCACGACCTTGTCGGTGGTCACGTCCTTGCCGGCGGCTTCGATGCCCTTGAGGAGCCAGTCGGTGTTGTCGTAGCCCACCAGCGCGCCCTCGTCGACTTCCACGTTCGGGAAGCGCTTCTTGTATCGCTCCACCCACGCCTGCGCAGCGGGGCGGTCCGCACCGGCCTTCCAGATGCCGACGCCGTACAGGCCCTCGACCGCTTCCTTGCCCAGCGCAATCGTGGTGCCCGTGCGGCCCGAATTGCCGGTGAGCACCTTCACGTCGTTCCAGCCGAGTTTCTTGACCTCGCCCATGATGCCGATGGTCTCGCGGACCAGCGATGCGGCAAAGATCATGTCGGCGCCGGCGGCCTTCATGCGTGCCACCTGCGAGGAAAAATCGATGTCGCCGACCTTGTAGGCGGCTTCGGCCACCAGCGGCACCTTGTTCGCGGTCAGCGCGGCCTTCACGCCCGCCCCCATCAACTCACCGAGCGGGCCTTCCTGATAGATCAGCCCGACCTTCTTGAAGCCGAACTTCTTGATCATCCAGTCGACGCTCTTTTGCATCGCCACGTCGTAGTTCGTGGTGGTGGTGAACAGCAGCGGGCTGTTGCCGTCGATCTTCTGGATCACGGACGAGGCCGCCCAGGGGGCGAAATAGATCACGCCGGCGTCGGTCGCGCGCTTCACCGCCGCGGCATTGGTGCCGGAACCGAACGGGTTGATGATCGCGAACACGTCGTCGCTGCGCAGCAGCTTGTCGGTCGCACGCACCGCCATCTGGGGCTGGCTGGCGTTGTCCTCGATCACCAGTCGGATCTTGCGTCCGTTGATGCCGCCGGCCTCGTTCGCCTCGTCGATGCGCATCTGCATGCCGGTGCGCAGGGGCGGCATCGCTGCGGCCACCGGACCGGAGAGGTCCAGGTGCGTACCAAGCACGATTTCCTTGTCGGTCACGCCGCGCGCCTGCGCGCCGGCGATCGTGAGCCCGAGCGCGGCGAGCGTGGCGAGTTTCAGTAATTGGCGTTTCTTCATGGGGGTTTCCTTCGTGGCTCTATTGAAAAACAGGTGGGGTGCGAGGCATGAGGACTGCGCATGCGCAAGGCGGGCATGCCGTCTCAGCCAGCGTACATCGAATCGATCAGCTCGGCGTACTTGTGCGCCACCACCTTGCGCTTGAGCTTCATGGTGGGCGTGAGTTCCTCGTCTTCCGCACCCAACTGCTGCGCGATGATGCGGAACGTCTTGATCTGCTCGACGCGCGCGAGCCGGTTGTTGACCTGCTCGATCTCCGCGTGGATGAGTTCCAGCACGTCCGGGGTGCGGGTCATGCTGGCGTAGTCGGTGTATGCGAGCTGGCGGTCCTGGGCGAACTTGGCGACCGTGTCCTGGTCGAGCATGACCAGGCAGGTGAGGTAGTGGCGCCCTTCGCCGATGACCACCGCGTCCGAGATGTACTCGCTCGACTTGATCTGGCTCTCGATGTTGCTCGGCGTGATGTTCTTGCCACCCGAGGTGATGATGATGTCCTTCAGGCGGTCCTTGATCGAGAGGTAGCCGTCGGCGTCGAGTTCGCCGCCGCCGCCGGCGTGCACCCAGCCGTCGCCGTCGATCGCCGCGCTGGTCTGCTCGGGCAGCTTCCAGTAGCCGGGGAACACGTTCGGCCCGCGCACCAGGATCTCGTTCTCCGCGCCGATGCGGATCTCGGTTCCTGCGCAGGCGATGCCAGCAGTGCCGATGCGAATGCGCGCAGGCGGCATGGCGGTGCAAAAGCCCGCGGTTTCGGTCATGCCGAATGCTTCGAGCAGATCCACGCCGATGGCCATGAACCAGCGCAACAGGTCTGGCGGCACCGGCGCCGCGCCCGTGATCGCGCTCTTGAGGTTCTGCACACCCAGGAAGCTGCGCAGATTGCCCAGCACCACCTTCTGCATCAGTTGGTAGCGGGTCGCGCGCCACCCGGTGATGGGGCGGCCTTCCAGCCGCGCCTGAGCGAGTGCCGCGCCTTCCGCCGTCACCGACTGGTACGCGTTGCGCGCCATCGGCATGGCGTCCTTCATGTACAGCGTGACCTGGTTGTGCAGCTTCTGCCAGAACCGTGGCGGGCCGAACAGGGCGTGCGGCGCGACTTCACGCACGTCGTTGAAGATGGTGCTCGCGTTTTCCGGGAAGTGCACGATGTGACCCAGCGCGAGCGGGTTGTACGCCGTGTTCATGCGCTCGGCGATGTGGCACAGCGGCAGGAACGACACCGACCGGTCCCCTGGCACGAGCGGCTGGTAGGCGTGGATGTTGCTGATCTGGAACATCAGGTTGCGGTTCGAGATCATCGCCCCTTTGGGCGCACCCGTGGTGCCTGATGTGTACACCAGGAACGCGACGTCGTCGCTGCCGCTGGCGTCGATCGCGGCGTCGAACTGTGCGGAGCGCTCGCGCGCCAGCGCCTGGCCGTGCGCGAGCATCTGCTCGAACGTCGTGGCGCTCGCGTCCTGAAGGTCGCGCAGCCCCTTGTTGTCGGAGATCACGATGCGCTGCAGCGACGGGCAGTGCGCGCGAATCCCGTCGATCTTGTCGTACTGTTCCTGGTTCTCGACGAACAGCACCCGCACCTCGGCGTCGTTGATGATGTACTGTGCCTGCTCGGGTGAGGACGTCGGGTAGATGCCCACGCACAGCATGCCCATGCACTGCGCGCCCATGTCCGCGTACAGCCACTCGGGTCGGTTTTCCGACAGCACGGCGACGCAGTGGCCGCGTTGCAGGCCGAGGTCGGCCAGCGCCAGGCCAATGGCACGCGCGTTGGCGAAGTAGTCGGCCCAACTGGTCGAGGCCCAGATGCCTTTTCTCTTGTGCCGCAGCGCCGGCCGTGCAGACCATTCCTGGCTGCGTGCGCGAAACAGCTTGTGTGGCGTGTCGTGCCCGTAGGCGACGACGGGTGGCTTGGTGCGAGTCTTTGTGGTGGACATGGCTCTGGCCTTACCTCCAGGTCTTGCGGCGTTTCCAGCGTTTGCGCTGCTGGCCCGGGTCCGCGCTGCCATGGCCGCCACCGAGGTAGAACTCCTTCACGTCTTCCTTCTCCGTGAGTTCCTTCGTGGTGCCGGCGGCCACGATGCGGCCCAGTTCCATGATGTAGCCGTGCGTCGCGGTCGCCAGCGCGATCGAGGCGTTCTGTTCCACCACCAGGATGGACATCCCGAGTTCCCCGTTGATCTTGCTGATGATCTTGAAGATCTCCTTGGTCAGCAGCGGCGACAGGCCGAGCGAGGGCTCGTCGAGCAGCAGCACCTTGGGCTTGGCCATCAACGCGCGTCCGATCGCCAGCATCTGCTGCTCGCCGCCCGAGAGCAATCCGCCATGCTGGTCCTGGCGCTCGCGCAGACGCGGAAACCAGTTGAAGATGCGCTCCATGTCCTCCTGCGTGCCGCTACTGTCGCGACGCGCGAAGATGCCCATGGTCAGGTTTTCGCGCACCGTCAGGAAAGGAAAGATCTGGCGACCTTCGGGCACCAGCACCAGGCCGCTGCGCGCGACCTGGTCGGGGTCGAGCCCCTGTACCTCCTGGCCCTCGAACTCGACCGTGCCCTTGGCCGGGTCGATGACGCCGGCAATCGTGTTGAGCAGCGTCGTCTTGCCCGCGCCGTTTGCGCCCAGCACCGCGGTGATGTCGCCCGCGTGCACGACGAGGTTGATGCCCTTGATTGCATTGACCGGGCCGTACCAGGTCTCCAGGTTGTTGATCACCAGGATGGGTCGTTCGGCGGCGGCCATGGTCAGCTTCCCAGGTAGGCGGTGATCACCGCCGGGTCGTTCTGCACTTCGTGCGGCGTGCCCATCGACAGCACCTCGCCCATGTTCATGCACAGCACGCGGTCGGCCGCCTGCGAGACGAGCGCCATGTCGTGCTCGACCATGATGACGGTGACACCCAGGTCCTTCTGGATGTCCTCGATCCAGAACGCCACGTCGCGTGACTCCTCCGGGTTCAGGCCCGAGGCCGGTTCGTCGAGCAGCAGCAGGCGCGGCTGGGTGGCGAGCGCGCGCGCCAGTTCCACCACCTTGCGCACGCCGTAGGGCAGGCCTGCGACCAGGCTGTGGCGGTACGCCATCAGGTCGAGCAGTTCGATCACCTGTTCGACGTGCTCGCGCGAACGCGCTTCGGCGGCGCGCACCGACGGCGTCCAGAGCCAGTGGCCGACGAAGCTGCCGTGGTCGAAGCGGTGCCGTCCGAGCAGCAGGTTGTCGAGCACGGTGCCGGCCTCGAACAGTTCGATGTTCTGGAACGTGCGCGCGATGCCGCTGTGCACCACCTTGTGGCGCGGCATCGCGGTGATGTCCTGGTTCTCGAAGTGCACGTGGCCGGAGGTGGCATCGAACACCCGGGTGATGACGTTGAGCATCGAGGTCTTGCCGGCGCCGTTGGGGCCGATGATGGCGAACACCTCGCCCTGCTCGACGGTGAAGCTCACGTCGCTGATTGCGTGCACGCCGCCAAAGCGCAGCGACACCTTGCTGACTTCGAACACACTCATCTGTAGCGCTCCGACTTCATGTAGCTCTTGCCACGCTTGAACATGTCCTTGCGGTACAAGGGGAAATTCTCCAGGAAGGTCTTGAGTTTGAGCCAGCGGCCGTTGAGTCCCTTGGGCTCGAACAGCACGAACAGCGCCAGCACCAGACCGAACACGAAGGTTTCCAGGCCGGCCTGCTTGGCGATCGAGTCGGGCAGCATCGGCTTGACGCGCGAGATGAAGGTCGGCAGCATGCTGATCAGGATCGCGCCCAGAATTGCGCCGCGCAGCGAGCCCAGGCCGCCGATGGTGACCATCAGCACCAGTTCCAGCGACAGGATCAGGCCGAAGCCCTCCGGCGTGAGATAGCCGGTCTGGTGCGCCATCAACGCGCCGCCCAGGCCGGTCACCGCGGCCGAGATCACGAACGCCAGCACCTTGTAGCCGTCCACCCAGATGCCCAGGCTGTAGGAGGCGGCCTCCGAGTCGCGCACACCCATGAATGCGCGGCCGGTCTTGGAGCGCACCAGGTTGATCAGACCCAGCAGCACGAGCAGCAGCACGGCCAGGCACAGGTAATAGAAGCCATTGATGCCCGACAGGTCAAGGCCGAACAGGTTCGCGTTCGGCACCGAGATGCCGTTGTAGCCACCGGTGACGGACTTCCAGCGTCCGATGACGATCTCGGCGAGCATCGCAAAGGCCAGCGTGACCATGGCGAGGTACAGGCCGGAGACGCGGATCGCCGGCAACCCGATGACGAAGCCGATCAGCGCGGTGATGCACGCCGCCAGCGCCATCGAGACGACCAGCGGCACGCCCTGCGAAAGCAGCCAGGTGTGGGCGTAGGCGCCGATGGCCACGAAGGCCGAATGCCCCAGCGACACCTGCCCGGTGTATCCCACCAGGACCATCAGGCCGAGGCTGGCCACGCACATGATGAAGACGAAGGCCATTTCGCCCACGAAGAAGCGCGGCAGGACCCAAGGTGCTGCGAGCAGCGCGAGCAGCAGGATGCCGTAGGCGATCCGGCTGCCGGGATAGCGCAACAGGGACTGGCCGTTGCGGTAGGAGGTGTCGTAAGGGAATCGCATGGCAGGCTCGGATGGATCAGACGCGTCGGCCGTGGGCTTCGCCGAGCAGCCCGCGCGGCCACAGGATCAGGACCGCGATCAGCACCACGTAGGCGGAGGCGTCCTTGAAGCCGTCGGGCAGGTAGACGCCGGAGAGCTGTTCGATCAGGCCCAGCACCAGCCCGCCCAGGATGGCCCCGGGGATGCTGCCGAAGCCGCCGAGCACCAGCGCCGCGAGTGCCTTCAGCACCACGATCCACAGGCTGATGTCGACCAGTGCGATCGGCGCCAGCAGCAGCCCGCACACCGCGGCGATCGCGCCGGCGATGGCCCACACCATCGAGGTCACCCGCTTGACCCGGATGCCGTTCAGGTAGGCCGCCAGCTGGTTCTGCGACGAGGCCTGGATCGCCACGCCGAGCGAGGTGCGCTTGAGGAACCAGAACAGCACCAGCGTGATGATCAACGCCGCGGCGATGATCACCAGGTGCAGTTCGGTGATGACCAGCTCACCGAGCGACACGGTCAGGCCGTCCCAGGGGGTGGAGAACTTGCGCGAGGTCGGGCCGAACGCCATGCTGACGACTCCGCGCAGCATGAAGGCGATGGCGATCGTCAGCATCACGCCGGCGAACTGTGGTTGGCCCACGATGCGCCGCATCACCTTGGCGTCGATGAGCCAGCTCAAGGCGGCGGCCAGCACGATGGTCGCCGCCGCCGCCGGCCAGAACGACCAGCCCAGGCCGTCCATCAGCCCCCAGCCCACGAAGGATGAGGCCATCAGCACGTCGCCGTGCGCGAAGTTCAGCGTCTCGGTGGCCTTGTAGGTCAGCACCAGGCCCAGCGCCACCAGCGCGTAGATGGCGCCGATCGCGACTCCGTTGACCACCAGCTGCAGGAATGCGACCAGTCCCGGACTCATCGCATGGCCCCTGCTGGCGCCCGGTACGCCGGATATCGGCGCCCGGCGCTTGCGTCCGGCGCTTCGCCTGCAGGCTGCGCGGCGGCAGCGGGTGGTGTGATGGACATGTGGACCTGCCTCCTGTGCGCCGCGTCGCGAGTTGGTGGATTGCTGGAATACCCGTGGCCGGTCGCGAAGCACGAGACCGACCGCGGGCGCGCCGAGGGGCACAGTCTAATTGCGAAAGTGAAAAGACCGACTAGGGTTAACACCGATCATCCGATCCGGGTCCTCCCGTAGGCTACGCTTCGGCCGTTGCCTGCGGGCCGGCCGCTCGCCGTGATGGCAGTGTGCGCTGCTCGTGCCTGCCTGCATGCACGATGAGGCACGTTCGAGGGATTCTTCATGACGCAACTCAGTGCTCTGGATGCCGCATTCCTTTACGCGGAGACGGCACAGACCCCGATGGCACTGGGGACATTGCACGTGTTGCAGTTGCCCGACGGATATGCCGGGGACTTCGTGGCCGACGTGCGCACGCTGGTGGCCAGTCGCCTGCACCTGGCGCCGATCCTGCACCGCCGGCTGGTCCAGATGCCCTACGACCTGCTTACGCCGATGTGGGTCGAGGATGACGATGTGGACCTGGAGCACCACGTGCGCCACGTGTTGCTGCAACGGCCTGGTGGCGAGGCGCAGTTGCGCGCGCTGGTGGGCCGCCTGCATGCACAGCAGCTCGACCGCAGCCGCCCACTGTGGGAAATCGTGCTCATCGAAGGTCTGGCCGTCGGGCAGTGGGCGGCGCTGGTGCGGGTGCACCACGCCGGCGTCGACGGCCAGTCCGGCGCCCTGCTCAACGCGGCACTGATGGACCTGCAGCCGCAACCCAGGAAAGTGGCCGCACCGCGTGCGCGGCGCAGTCGCGGCGCACGGGCCACCGATCCCGATGGTGCCGACCTGCTGGGCATCGGCGTCAGAAATCTGGCCGACCAGGTCGTCGAGCTGGTGCGAGGCATGCCCAGGATCGCCCGCGCGCTGTCGCGCCAGGCGCAGGTCATGGGAGCGGTCATGCCGCGCGCGGGCGGCATGCGAGGCAAGCGATCGACCGGGGGCGAGCGCGAAGGCGTGCCGCGCACGCCGTTCAACGTCTCGGTCACGAATGCCCGCGTATGGGCGCGCACCCGGCTGGCGCTGGCCGAGGTCCGGCAACTGGCGCGCACGGCCGGCTGCAGCATCAACGACGTGCTGTTTGCCGTCACCGGCGCTGCCTTGCGCACGTACCTGCTCGACGGCAACGAGCTGCCGGCGCGCTCGCTGGTGGCCCTGATGCCGATGTCGACCCGCCAGGAGGGCGACCGGGACATGTCCAACAAGGTCTCGATGGTGCCGGTCCGGCTGCACACCGAACAGGCCGACCCGCTGGCGCAGCTGCTGGCGATTGCCGCCGACACGCGCTCCATCAAGGACACCTTGAATCAGGACCGGGCCGGCATTCCGAGCGACCTGCCGGTGGTCGGCATGCCCTGGCTGATGAGCGGCGTGGTCAACCTGGTGGGGCGACTGAACCTGGCCGAAACCCTGCCGCTGCCGGGCAACCTCGTGATCTCCAACTTCGTGGCGTCCACGGAGCCGCTGTATTTTTGCGGCGCGCGCGTGCTTTCGTTCTCCCCGGCACTGGTGCTGATGCACGGCCTGGCCCTCGGGCTGGCCATGCAGACCTACCACGACAGCATCGAGATCGGCGCCACGGGTTGTCGCCGCGGCATGCGCGAGGTGGACGAGATCGTGGAGGATATCGACGCGGCGTTCACCGCGCTGCAGGCGGCGGTGGCGGCGCACGACTGGAGCGCGCCGCCCGTCGCCCCCCGGGTACGTGGCAGGCGGCGCGCCACGGGTGGCGCGCAGCCGCCCGACGCGGCCGCTGCCACGCCGTCGGAC
>JBDHRZ010000024.1:0-15371 GCA_039807845.1 Rhodoferax sp. | reverse complement strand
CGATGTCGGCCTGGGCGGCGTCGAGCCGGCTGGCCAGCAGGATCTCGTCGATCAGTTGGTCGAGTTCGTGGATGTCGCGTGCGATCTCGGAGCGTGCCTGGTCGCTGCCAGGGGCGTCCATCAGTTCCAGGCCCATGCGGATGCGCGTCAGCGGTGAGCGCAGTTCATGCGAGGCGTTGGCCAGCAGCGCCTTGTGCGACTGCACCAGCGTCTGCACCTGTGCGGCGGCATCGTTGAAGCCACGCGCCAGGTTCGCCACTTCGTCGCGCCCGTCCTCGGGCATGCGCCAGGCCAGATCCCCCTTGCCCCACTGGCGCACGCCCGCCTCCAGGCGCTCGAGCCGCTTGGTCAGGCGGCGTACCACCGGATAGCTGCCGAGTGCGACGGCCGCGGCGATCAGTCCCAGCATCCAGGCAAAGCCCAGCCGCTGGCTGGGGGGCCCGCGCCGCGATCCGTCACCGCCTGGCATGGCGCCGGGCTCGCGCGGTCGCGGCAGCTGGATGTACAAGGTTTCGCCGCTGCGCATGGTGACCTGGAATTCCGGTGCCTGGCCGGGCGTGCGGATGGGCCGGGCCGGCGCCTGCCCGACGATCGCGCCGCTGCTGTCGCGCAGCACGATCTCGCGCCCCGGGCGCAGCGCGCGTTCGCGCTCGGCCTCGCTGCGCCACAGCCAGCCGGCCAGCACCAGCATCAGCAACACCGCCCCGACCACCGCGAGCCATACGCGCAGGTAGAGCCGCTGGAACAGCGGGACTCTCATTGGCTCAATCCTGCTGGCGGGCGAACACGTAGCCCACACCGCGCACCGTCAGGATGCGCCGGGGGTTCTTCGGGTCTTCCTCGATGGCGGCGCGGATGCGTCCCATGTGGACGTCGATCGAGCGGTCGAAGGCCTCGAGTTCGCGACCGCGCACCGCCTCCATGATCTGGTCGCGCGTGAGCACGCGCCCGGCGCGCTCGGCCAGCGCCACCAGCAGGTCGAACTGGTAGGACGTGAGTTCGCAGGGCCTTTCGGCCACCCTCACGGTGCGCGCGTCGCGATCGATCTGCAGCGAACCGAACTGCATCTGGTGCGTGGGCGGCTCGGCCGTGCTGCGCCGGCGCAGCACGGCGCGGATGCGTGCCAGCAGTTCGCGCGGCTCGAACGGCTTGGGCAGGTAGTCGTCGGCGCCGAGTTCGAGCCCGATCACGCGGTCCATCGGGTCCCCCTTGGCGGTGAGCATGAGCACCGGCAGGCGCGCGGCGGCGCCGGGCATGGCGCGGATGCGCTTGCAGACCTCCAGGCCGTCGAGGTCGGGCAGCATCAGGTCCAGGATCACCAGGTCGGGCAGGGGCTCGGAGCCGCGACCCTGCAGCCGTTGCAGGCCGGCGGCGGCGTCCGGCGCGTGCGCAACGTCGTAGCCCGACTGGCCAAGGTACTGCGACACCATCTGGGCCAGCCGGGTGTCGTCCTCGATCATCAACAGCCGCTCTGCCATGCGTCCAGTGTAGGCCGAGCCCTTGCCGCCGGCTTGAAGCGGCGGTAAAGAGGAGGTAAACCGGGCGCGCCCCTGTGTGCGCGCAGCGGATCGCGTGCGATGTACGCATCGCCGCGTGAGGGCGTGCCCTTGCGCGCAGGCTCTCAGGTGCGTGCCGGCCGCGAATCCGGGGCGTGCGCCGGCGCAGGCGTGGGCGTAGCCGGTATGGTCGCACGGCCGTGGCCGGCCCAGGACGCCAGCCCGATGAGCGCCAGCACCGGGACGCCGAGCAGGGCGGTCGCGATGAAGAACTGTGGATAGCCGAAGCGGTCCACGTACTGCCCCGAGAAGCCGGCCAGGAACTTGGGCAGCAGCAGCATCAGCGAGCTGAACAGCGCGTACTGGGTGGCCGAATACTGCACGTTGGTCAGGCCGGAGAGGTAGGCGATGAAGGCGGCCGAGGCGATGCCGCTGCTCAGGTTGTCGGCCGACACCACTGCGATGAGCGCGCTCAGGTCGTGGCCGTGGCCGGCCAGCCAGGCAAACAGCAGGTTGGTCGCTGCGCTGAGCACCGCGCCCAGCAGCAGGATGCGCAGCACGCCATAGCGCACCGACATCAGCCCGCCGAGGAAGGCGCCGGCCAGGGTCATGAGCACGCCGTATACCTTGGTGACGGTGGCCACTTCGCTCTTGCTGTAGCCCATGTCGACGTAGAACGGGTTGGCCATGATGCCCATCACCACGTCGCTGATGCGGTAGCTCGCGATCAGCGCCAGGATCAGCACCGCGTGCCAGCGGTGGCGGCCGAGGAAGTCCGCGAACGGGGCAATCAGCGCGCCGCGCAGCCAATCCACGAGATCGAGCGCCCGGGCGCGCCACGCCGTCAGCGTCCACCACCGCCCTGGCGCCAGCCGCTCCCCGCGCCTGCCCGGCGCAAGCGGCGTGCGGCCCTGGGGCTCGGGCGAGAACAGCACCGTGAACACCCCCACCAGCATGGAGGCGGCCATCACCAGGTACGCCGTGCGCCAGGCCTGCGGTTGGTAGGCGCCGCTGCCGGCGATTTCCGAGCCGGCCGCGATCCAGAGCACGCCGGCGCCGGCCCAGATCATGGCGATCCGGTAGCCGGTCTGGTAGGTCGCGGCGAGCGCGCCCTGACGCTCGCTGGACGCGGATTCGATGCGATAGGCGTCCAGCGCGATGTCCTGCGTGGCCGATCCGAATGCCACTGCCAGCGCGCTCCACACGAGTGGCGCCAGCGTCAGGCGCGGGTCGGTCGAGGCCATCGCCAGCAGCGCCGCGATGATGAGGCACTGCGACAGCAGCAGCCAGCTGCGCCGCCGACCCAGCCAGCGCGTGAGCAGCGGCAACGGCAGCCGGTCGACCAGCGGCGACCAGGCCCACTTGAAGCCATAGGCCAGGCCGACCCAGCTCAGGTGGCCGATCGTGCTGCGGTCGATGCCGGCCTCGCGCAGCCAGAAGCTCAGTGTGCCCAGCACCAGCAGCAAGGGCAGCCCGGCCGAAAACCCCAGCAGCAGCATGCGCAGGCTGGCCGGCTCCAGGTACACGCGCAGCGCGTCGCGCCAGCCGGGGCGGGTCCGGTCGGAGGGAATCGTGTCGTCTGGCATGCGCGGCGTCCGGTGTTCGGACTATTATTCACCCATGTGCAAGCGCTGCCTTCTCCCCCGTGCGCCCTCGGCGGCGCGCCGGGGTTTCGTGCTCGCTGCGGGCGCGCTCGCGGCCGCTCCGACCTTCGCGCAGGTCGATGTCGGCAAGCGTTCGGGTTTTCGCAAGCTCGTCTCGGCGGACGAGATCGAGCAGGCGGCGGCGCAGGAATACGCCAAGCTGCTGGCGCAGGCGCGCGCGAAGAACGCGCTGGCATCCGACAGCGACCCCCAGCTGCGGCGGCTGCGCGCGATCGCGCAGCGCATCATCCCGTTCACCGGGCAGTGGAACGAGCGCGCCGCACGCTGGCGCTGGGAGGTCAACCTGATCCGCAGCAACGAAGTCAACGCGTTCTGCATGCCCGGCGGCAAGATCGCGTTCTTCACCGGCATCCTG
Source organism: Rhodoferax sp. (assembly GCA_039807845.1). Taxonomy (GTDB): domain Bacteria; phylum Pseudomonadota; class Gammaproteobacteria; order Burkholderiales; family Burkholderiaceae_C; genus CAISIP01. The sequence continues at coordinate 11,856 of JBDHRZ010000024.1, read as the reverse complement.
GAGCGGCTGCAGCTCACCGATGACGAGATCGCGATGGTGATGGGCCACGAGATGGCGCACGCGCTGCGCGAACACGCGCGCGAGCGCATCGGCAAGACGCAGGCTACCGGTGTCGGCCTGTCGCTGGCGGCACGCCTGCTCGGCCTGGGCGATCTGGGAGACGCGGCGGCCAATATCGGGACCCAGCTGCTCTCGCTCACGTTCAGCCGCGAGAACGAAAGCGAAGCCGACCTGGTCGGGCTGGAACTGGCGGCGCGCGCCGGCTATGCGCCGCAGGCGGGCGCGCGCCTGTGGCGCAAGATGGCCGAGATCTCCGGGAGCAACGGCAACCTGGCCTTCCTGTCCACGCACCCGAGTGGCGAGCAGCGCATCCGCGACCTGCAGGCCAACGAGGCCAAGGTGCAGGGCCTCTACGAGCGGGCGCGCGGGGGCGGTTGAGCGCCGGGCGCCCGGGCGCATGCCGGCGCATGTACTGGTGCGTGCGCCATGTAGGATTGCGCGCTCCCCACCTCGACCTCGCACCATGCCAATCCATTCCCCGGCCGGCTCCTCGTTGAAAGACGCCATGGAGGACATCCTGGATCCGTCCATCGCGCGCATTGTTGCGGGCGAGCCGTTGCCATCCTTCTGCACGTGGTTCGTGTCACAGATGCAGCCCGTGCTCGCGGCAGACTGGCACGCGAGCGGTCTGCCTGAAGACCACTGCCGGCGCCTGCTGCTCTCGATGGCGCGTCGCCTCTGGGCCGATGTGCCGCTGCCAGGCATGCACTGGCGCCCCCAAGGCCTGCCCGAGCCGGGGCGTGACGACCTTTGCCATTGCGGATCGGGACGCAGCTTCGCGCAGTGCTGTGCCGAGTTCGCCGACATGCCGTCGCTGATGGATCATGAGAGTGCCATCCCGATGGCGGTTGCAGCGCTGCCGCCGGGCCCGCTGCCCTTGGCGCAGTTGCGCCAGTTGTCCGGCGATGATCTGGCGGCCGCCGCGCTGATGCTGCGCGATGACGGCGCGACGCAGCGTGTGATCGAATTGCTCGAACCCCTGTTCCTGGAGCCGGACGGCCTGGACGCGCGCCATGGGCCGGCGCTGGACATCTTGTTCAACGCCATGCTGGAACTGGGCCTGGAGGCGCGGCGCGAGCGGCTGCTGCTGGCGCTCGGCCAGTGCGCGGACGCGGAGCTCGCAAGTGTCGCGCATAGTCGGCGCATCGCCATGCTGATCGATCGCGGCGAGCACGCGCAGGCCTGGGACCTGTTGCGCGAGGCGCAGCGCCTGTTCCCGGACGACCCGCAGTTCCTGCAGCTGGAGTTGCTGCTGCTGCTCGGTGAACGTCGTGACCAGGAGGCACGCGCGCGGGCCCCCCTGCTGGCAGCGCGCGCGCGCCAGCTCGGCTTCGACGCGCTGGCGCAGACGCTGCTGGACCTGGGGCACAAGGGGATGGCCGCTGCGTTTGACATGGCCCCTGACGACGACGAGCTCGTCGAAGAGGAGCAAGCCTGGCTCGACCTGTTGCGCGCGGTGCCGCGTCAGCTCGATGCGGCGCGCTGCCATGGCCTGCACACGCTCGAGACGCTGCCGCCGCTGGATGGCCAGACCGAGCCGGTGTTGCAGATCCAGCCCGGCAAGCTGATGCAGCAGCTTGCGGCGCGCTGGCGCAAGACCTTCCCGGTGGCCACGCCGATGCTCGTCGATCTGGATGCCGACGCGGACGCGATCCTGGACGCGCCACGGGGCGTCCTGGGATTCCTGCGCAAGCGGCCTGACGCCTGGTACAGCCTGCAGGTGCTCGACGACCTGCTGATCGCCGCGCGCGGCATGGTGGACCTGTCTCCTGCGCGGAGCCTGTTGACGGCGGCACGGGCGTTGTCGGCGTACGCGCTGGACGTGTGCCGCGCGGTGCTGGGCGACGCCCATGGCCAGGTGGTGTGGGGCATGCTGGAGAGCCGGCCGTTCCTGCGCGTGATCGCGCAGGCGATCACGTTTGCACGCGAGTGCCACGACGACACCGTCGCCGACGCCTGGATGCGCTGGGCGCTGCAACTCAATCCGAACGACAACCACGGCTGGCGCGGTGCGGTCGTGGAACGCGCCCTGGAGGGTGGCAATCCCGAGGATGCATTGGGCTGGCTCGACCGCTATCCGGATGACATTGCGCCCACGGGACACCAGCGTGCGCTCGCGCAGTTCATGGCGGGTGACGCGGCCGGCGCCGAGGCGACGCTGCGCGCCGCCCATGCCGAGACGCCGGGCATCGTGCCCGCCCTGTTGCCCGATGTGCTCGACGCGCCGGCACGCGGCAATGGCCCAGGGATAGCGATCGGCAGCCCCGAGCATGCCTGGGACTACCGCGCCACGATGCGGCCGACCTGGGTGCGCAGTGGCGCGCTCGCCTGGCTGCGCGGTCTCGCGTTGCCGCAGCCGCCGGCGCCGCCGGTCCCGACGCCATCCGCACCGGTGCAGGAGCCGGCGCCGGTGGCGGGCCGCAGCGCGGACGGGTCGCGTGCATCGGCGTTTGCGCAAGTGCCGCTCATGGCTGCGCAGGAACAGCGCCTGCGCAGCCGGTTCCCCGATCTGGCGCGCTTGCACGGCTACCTGACGGCGATCGCCTGGTCGCCCGGCCTGGTCATGCCCGGCATCTGGCTGTCGCCGCTGCTGCAGGCAACACAGACCGCGCCGCAGGGCGAGGCCAAGGCGAAGGAGTCCACGCTGGAGTCGTTGAATGCGCTGCTGGGTGACCTGATGCAGGTGCACAACAACATGGTCGGCCTGGTGCTGACGCATGACCCGGACGCGCTGCCCGACATCCTGCCCACGGACGATGCGGCGCCCGCCTGGGCCGCAGGTTTCGTGCAGGCGGCGGAACTGTGCGCGGCGCATTGGCGCGCGGCAGGGGTCGCGGTCAGCAGCGACCGGATGCCGTTCAAGGCCTTGTACGCACTGGCCGGGCAGGCTGCGCCACAGGCAGGGGGCTGGCGGGCCACCGATATTGGCGGCCAGCCGGTGCTGGTTGGGGTCGCTGCCGAAACGCCACCGGCGCGCGACGTGCTGGAGCGCGCCCTGACGCCGTTGTGGCGGATCGTGGCGCCGCTGCGTCGGCAGCGCGTCGGGTCGTAGCGGCACCGCGCGAGAAGCCCATTGGCGGCCTCTGCGAGCCGACCGTTTGCGCAGCGCCGCTGGCGCCGCATTCGTCTGCCGATGCCGCTACCATCGGCGGCATGGTGCGCGTGACGGCAACCGGAACCGACGGCTGGGTGTGGCATGCCTGATGCGGCCGTGCTGTTGCCGGGCGGCGAGTGGCCGTACCTGCAGACGCTGGTGCGCCTGGCGCTGAGTCTGGCGTTGGGTCTGCTGATCGGACTCGAGCGCGAGCGGCGCGGCAAGGAGGCGGGCCTGCGCACCTTCGCGTTCATCTGCATGCTCGGCGCCATGGGCGGCCTGCTGGGCGTGGCCTACTCGGTGATGATCCTGGCGCTCGTCGGCATGCTGGCGGTGTTGCTCAACGTGCACACGCTGCGCTCCGGGCAGGGCACCGAACTGACCACCTCCGCCGCGATGCTGGTCACCTGCATGGCCGGCGTGCTCTGTGGCATGGGACACACGATTTCCCCGGCGGCGGTGATGGTGATCGCCACCGCCCTGCTCGCCTGGAAGGAGCGGCTCGCCGGCTTCTCCATGGGCCTGACCGAGGGCGAACTGCGCTCGGCGCTGCTGCTGGCGATCCTGGCGATCGTGATCTATCCGGCGCTACCGGCTGGCCCGGTCGGACCGTGGAACCTGATCGAGCCGCGCGCCGCCTGGGTGACGGTGATCCTGATCTCCGGCATCGGCTTCGTGAACTACATCCTGTGGAAGATCTATGGCGAGCGCGGCACCGAACTGTCGGGCTTCCTCGGCGGGCTGATCAACAGCAATTTCACCGTGATCGAACTGTCTTCGCGCGTGCGCCAGGGCTCACTCGCGTTCGTCGAGACCGCCTACCGCGGCATCCTGCTGGCGGTCACCGCGATGGTGGTGCGCAACGCCAGCCTGCTGCTGATCCTCTCGCCGCTGGCGCTGGTGAGTTCGCTGGCCGCCTTCGTGCTGATGCTGGTCACCGGGGTGGGCCTGGTGGCCTGGACCTACCGGCGGCGCGAGCGTGGCCCCGCCGAGGAGGCCGCCGAGATCGGTCTCGAATTGCCGTTCTCGCTGCCGCTGGCATTGAAATACGGCGTGGTCTTTCTCGTGCTGCACATCGTCGGCAGCCTGGCCCAGCGCGAGTTCGGCTCCGCCGGCTTCTACGCGGTGAGCGCGATCGGTGGCCTGATGTCCAGCGCCAGTGCGGTGGCCGCCGCCGCCACGCTGGCCTCGCAGGGCACGATCTCGCCGACGGTGGCCGGCGCTGGCGCGGTGCTGGCGTCCTTCACCAGCCTGGCCTTCAGCACCTCGTTCGTGCTGCGCACGCGCAACCGACCGCTGATCCGTCGCCTGGCCTGGGCGATGGTGCTGGTGGCGATCGCCGGCATCGTCGGCGTGCTGGTCTGGAGCAGCATCCATCCCTGGTTCTCGCGCTGGATTCCCTGATGGGCGGCTGATCCGGTCACCGTGCGAGTGGAGCGGCCACCGCGCGCCCGGGCCGCTGCGTGATCCGGCGCGCTGCCCGTGAGCGGTGGTTATCACCCGCGGGCATAACGATATGGGTGACCAGCGCCGCGACGTGCGCCAGAATCTGCGCTTTCATCCAACCGTGCGAGGGCAGTGCCATGACATACGACAACATCCTGCAGACCATCGGGCGCACGCCCGTGGTGCGCGTCAATCGTCTGTACGGGGCACAGGCCCAGGTGTGGATCAAGTGCGAGCGCAGCAACCCGGGCGGCTCGTTGAAGGACCGTATCGCGCTGGGCATGGTCGAGGCGGCCGAGCGCGACGGGCTGCTCGAGCCGGGCGGCATCATCATCGAGCCCACCAGCGGCAACACCGGCGTCGGGCTGGCGGTGGTGGCGGCCGTCAAGGGTTACCGGCTCATCCTGGTGATGCCCGAGAGCATGAGCATCGAGCGGCGCCGCCTGATGCTCGCGTATGGCGCCAGCTTCGAGCTCACGCCGAAGGAAAAGGGCACCAGCGGCGCGGTCGCACGCGCGCGCGAACTGACCGCGCAGACGCCCGGCGCCGTGATGCTCAACCAGTTCGACAACCCGGCCAACATCGACGCGCACGTGCGTGCCACGGCGCAGGAGATCGTGGCCGACTTCCCGCAGGGGCTCGACGCCCTCATCACCGGCGTGGGCACCGGCGGGCACATCACCGCCTGCGCGCGTGTGCTCAAGCCGCGCTGGCCCCAGTTGAAGGTGTTCGCGGTCGAACCGAGCAAGTCGCCGGTGATCAGCGGCGGCAAGCCCGGGCCGCACGGCATCCAGGGCCTGGGGGCGGGCTTCGTGCCGCAAAACCTCGACACTGGCGTGCTCGACGGCGTGATCACCATCGACGACGAGGACGCGCGCGAGTGGGGCCGGCGCAGCGCGCGCGAGGAGGGCCTGCTGGTGGGCATCAGCAGCGGTGCCACGCTGGCGGCGATCGCGCGCAAGCTGCCCGAACTGCCGGTCGGCAGCCGGGTGCTGGGGTTCAATTACGACACCGGCGAGCGCTACCTGTCGGTGGAGGGCTATCTGCCGGCGTGATGCTCGGGCCGCCATTTTTCGTCGCACACCAGTGCTGGCCGCCGGTGTGTGGGGGGGCGGGCCAAAGGATCGTCATGCACGGTTTGCGCGGCCCGCGGCCCGCGGCGCGCGCAGCCAGCGTCACAGCGTGAAGTCGTAGTCGATCGTCAGCGGTGCGTGGTCGCTGAAGCGCTGCGCCTTGAAGATGCGCGCGGTCCTGGCGGTCGTGGCCAGCGCGGGCGTGGCGAGTTGGTAGTCCAGCCGCCATCCGACGTTGTTGGCGTACGCCTGGCCGCGGTTGCTCCACCAGGTGTAGGCGTCGCCGGTCGCGTCGGGATGCAGCCGGCGGTAGACGTCGACCATCCTGGTCGGGTCCAGCAGTTTCGTCATCCAGGCGCGCTCCTCGGGCAGGAAGCCGGAATTCTTCTGGTTGCCCTTCCAGTTCTTCAGGTCGATCTGCTGGTGCGCGATGTTGATGTCGCCGCACAGGATCAGTTCGCGCGTCTTCCGGCGCCGTTGCAGGAACGGGTAGATGAGATCGAGGAACCGGTACTTCGCCGCCTGGCGCTCTTCGCCCGAGGAGCCGCTGGGGAAATAGCAGCTGACGATGGACAGCTTGCGTCCGGGCGTGTCGAAGCGCAATTCCAGGTAGCGGCCTTCGGCGTCGAATTCGGGCGCGCCAAAGCCGACCACCACGTCGCTGGGCTGTGCACGGGTGTAGACGCCCACGCCGGCGTAGCCCTTCTTCTCGGCAAAATGGAAGTGGCCGGTCAGGCCGGCCAGCCGTTCGAACCGGCCCGCCACGTCGTCCGCCTGAGCCTTGACTTCCTGCACGCAAATACAATCGGGCTTGTGCCTGGCGAGCCACGGCTCGAGCCCCTTGCTGGTGGCGGAGCGGATGCCGTTGAGGTTCAGGCTGGTCAATGTGAACAAGGAACACTCCATGTCGGGACTGTCGAGCGAGGCCGCCGTGCAAGCAGCGCCGCAGCAGGATCGGCTGGCGCAGGAATTCGTGCAGTTCGCGGTCGAGGCGGGTGTGCTGCGCTTCGGGGAATTCAGGACCAAGGCCGGGCGCATGAGCCCGTACTTCTTCAACGCCGGCCTGTTCGACGACGGCGCCAAGCTCGGCCGGCTCGCGCAATTCTATGCACGCCGCCTGCTGGCCAGCGGCATGCATTTCGACATGGTGTTCGGCCCGGCGTACAAGGGCATCCCGCTGGGCACGGCGCTGGTGATCGAACTGGCGCGGCTGGGCCGCAACCTGCCCTTTGCCTACAACCGCAAGGAAGCCAAGGACCATGGCGAAGGCGGCTCACTGGTCGGTGCGCCGCTGCACGGGCGCGTGCTGATCGTCGACGACGTGATGTCTGCCGGCACCGCGGTGCGCGAATCGATCGCCATCATCCGCGCGGCGGGTGCCACGCCGCATGGCGTCGTGATCGCACTCGACCGCCAGGAAAAGGCGACCGAGAACGGGCAGGACAGTGCCACCAGCGCGGTGCAGTACGTGCGCGACCGGCTCGGGCTGCAGGTCTGCAGCGTGGCCCGGCTGACCGACCTGCTGGGCTACCTGGAGCAGCGCAGCAACGCCGGCCTGGCGAGCGAGTACGAACGGGTGCTCGCCTACCGGCAGCGCTATGGCGTGCACGAAGGGGATGCACCGGCATGAAACGGTGTGCCGTCCGGCCTGCAGGCTGCCTGCGCTGGGGCGCCGGTGTCGTGCCGCTGCTGCTCGCCGTCGCGTGTGAGGCGCAGCCCGCACCCCCGATCAGTGGCATCTACACCTGCACCGATGCGAATGGCCGCAAGTTGCGCTCGGACCGACCGATCCCGGCCTGCAGCGATCGTGAGCAGATCGTGCTCAGCCCGAGCGGCACCGTGCGCGCGCGGATTCCGCCTTCGTTGAGCCCCCAGCAGCGCGCGCAGCAGGAGGAGCGCAGCAAGGAGGAGGCGGCCGAACAGGCGCGGCTGCAGGAGCAAAAGCGCCGGGACCGCGCGCTGCTGGCGCGCTATCCGACCCGCCAGGCGCACGACAAGGAGCGCGCCGTCGCCAACGCGCATGTGGACGAGGTGGTGGCGGAGGCCGAGAAGCGCATCCTGGCGCTGCAGGAGGAGCGCAAGCAAAACGAGCGCGAACTCGCGTTCTACCAGAGTGATGCGAGCAAGGCGCCGCCGGCGTTGCGCCAGCGGATCGACTACGTGGCCGAGGGCCTGCAAGCGCAGCGGCGCTTCATCCAGGCGCAGGAGAACGACCGTCAGCGCATCAATGCGCGCTTCGACGAAGAACTGGCGCGACTGCAGCACCTCTGGCAGGCCGGGCCGGGCGCCGGCGCGAAGCCGTAGCACCGGCGCGGCTGCGCCAGCGGGCGCTGCGCAAGGCGCGGCGGGCAGCCCGGGCAAGCGCCGCAACGCCGCGCAGCGCCCTATGGCACCCCGGCGCGGGCACGATTCATGTCTTCACAGGCTCAGATGTCGAGCACCAGGGTCGCGCTTCGACTGCCCGACACGCAGACCATCATCGACTTGTTCGCCGCGCGTTCCTTCGCGTTGAGCACCGAGTCGCGATGATCGGGTGTGCCCGCGAGCACGGTCGTCTCGCAGGTCCCGCAAATGCCCTCACAGCAGCTGTGCTCGACGTCGATGCCGGCGTCGAGCAAGGTGTCGAGCAGCGACTTGTCGGCGCTCACCGGCAGGAACTTGCCGCTGCGCCGGGCTTCCACCGTGTAGTTCTGCAGGGCATCGGCCGATGCCGCCACCTCGACCGCCGCGAAGCGCTCGATGTGGTGGTTCGCGTGCCCGAGCTCGTCGCAGAATTTCTCGAACGCGTCGAGCATCGGCGCCGGGCCGCAGGCGTAGTAGTGCGTGCCTGCGTCCGGGGCACGGTGCGCCAGCAGGGCGCGCAGGTCGGGCGGACCGCCGGCCTCCTTGTCGAAGTGCAGGTGCAGCGGCATGCCCAGGGCCTGCAGTTCGGCGAGGAAGGCGGCGCTCCTGCGCTCGCGCGCGAAGTACAGCACCTCGAACGGCCGCCCCAGGCGCGCGAGGCGGCGCGCCATGCACAGCAGCGGGGTGATGCCGATGCCGCCTGCCACCAGCACGGTGTGCGCCGCATCCTCGACCAGCGTGAAGTTGTTGCGCGGCGCCGAAATGGTGATCGGCATGCCGACACGCAAGGTCTCGTGCACGCAGCGCGAGCCGCCCCGGCTGTTGCGGTCCAGCAGCACGGCCACCACGTAGCGGTGCCGCTCCTCGCTGCTGTTGCACAGCGAGTAGTTGCGCACCAGTCCGTTGGGCAGGTTCAGGTCGATGTGCGCGCCCGGCGTGAATGCGGGCAGGTCGTCGCCGCGCGGCAGGCGCAGTTCCACGCTGATGGTATCCAGCGCCTCGAAGGTCAGCGCGTGGACATAGGCCTGCACGATGCTGCTCATGTTCAGGCCGATCCCTCGGCCGCGACCTGCTCCTTGGCCAGCGAGCGCATGACGCGGCGCAGGCGCACCACGCCCTGGTCGTGGTCGTACAGGTGCTCGAGTTTGGAGTCGTTGGCGTTCGGCGCCAGTTCCTCCAGCAGCACGCGGTCCTGCTCGACCACGTGCCAGTGGCGCGCTTCCAGGCGGTCGCGGTAGAGGAAACGCCAGGTGTCGCGCGCCCAGCCCTTGGGCACCTTGCGCACGCGCCAGAAGTACACGCCGCACAGGTTGGGCGCGATCGGCGTCGCCATCGCGATGATGATGAAGCCGCTGCCGGGCCCGCCCGTCTTCGGGTACGGGATCTCCAGCTTGACCCACTGGCCGCCGGTATCGCTGAACTCCGACCAGTCGAAGTTGACGCCCTTCTGGCCAGCCTTGGCGAACAGGAAGCCGTCCTCGGTGTCGGTGAGCTCGAACTTCGCGCTGATGTCGCCCTGGTACATGGAGTGCGACTGCTTGTGCAGGAAGGTGCCGTGCATCGGGTCGACCACGTTGTCGAGCACGTAGCGGTAGTCGCACTTCCATTCCATGTAGCACAGGAAGCGCGAGTAGGTCTCGTCGTCCGTGAGCTCGGCCGGCATCCGGAACGGTGGTGGGTTCTCGATGTACTTGCTGCCGTTGAAGACGAAGATGGCGCCTTCGTGCTCCATGGTCGGGAAGTTGCGCGTCGCCCGCGCGCCTTCGAGCTTGCAACCCGGGCTGCCCGGCACCGAGACGGCCACCCCGTCGCTGCGCACCTCGACACCGTGGTACGGGCACTTGAGCATGTTGCCGAGGATCTGCCCCTGCGACAGGTGGGCGCCGCGGTGCGGGCAGCGATCCTCCAGCGCGTGCACCTTGCCCGACGAATCGCGCCAGAGCGCGATCTCGGTGCCCAGGCGCTTGAGCGACACCGGCTTCGCCTGCACCCAGTTCGACGGGCACACCGCAAACCAGCGGTCGCGCACGCCGTCGCGCAGCCGGATTTCCACAGGGTCATTCGCCATATCCATACGCATGATCGTCTCCTTCGGTCAATCGCCCAGACGGGCCATCACGGCGGTGTAGCTTGCTTCGGTCCACGGCTTGCCTTGCGGGTCCGAGACGCCCTGGCGGTTCAGCTCCGCCACCAGCCCGGGCAGGTCGTGCATGCCGGCGCCGAACGCGCGCTCGATCGCGTCGCCCAGCAAGGCTTCGTAGACGGTGGGCGGGTGGTGGCGCACCTGGTGCGTCATCAGATAGCGGTCCGGCGCCTCGCTGTATACGCCCGGTGCCTCCATCGGCATCAACTTGGCGCGGTCCTCGACTTCGAAAACCTGCCGGAAATTCCCTTCAGCCATATCGGTCTCCTTTCTGGGGTGCAAGAAAATGTGGATCGATTCCCGCGCCGCGCGCTCACTGCGCCTGGATGTGGCGGCTGCGGATCACGCCGGCCCACACCGTCGTTTCGTCGCGGATCGCCTTGTCGAACGCCGCAGGCGTCATCGTGGCCTGCGCCATGCCCTGGGCCGTCAGGCGCTGGCGCACGTCGGGCTGTGCCAGGATTTCGGCGGCGTCGCGCGCGAGTTGGGACGCTACTGCGGGCGGCGTGCCGGCCGGGGCCAGCATGCCGTACCAGGAGGCGACGTTGATGCCCTTGACACCTTCCTCGGCCAGCGTCGGGACCTGTGGCGCCGCCGGCGTGCGCTGCGCCTGCGTGGTGGCCAGCGCCACCAGCCTGCCGTCCTGGATGAACGGCAGCGCCGCGGGCAGGTTGGTGAAGGTCAGCGGCAGCACGCCTGCCATCACGTCGTTGAGCGCGGGCGGCGTGCCCTTGTAGGCGACGTGCAGCATGTCGATGCCGGTCTGCTCCTTGAACAGTTCACCGGACAGATGCAGGCTGCTGCCGATCCCGGGCGAGGCATACGACAGCGTGCCCGGGCGGGACTTGGCGCGGGCGATCAGGTCGGCGACGGACTTGATGCCGCTGTCCTTGCCGGCCACGATCACGTTGGGCGCTGCCGCCAGCATGGTGATGGGCACGAAATCCTTCTGCACGTCGAACGGGAAGTTCGGCATCAGCGTGGGATTGATGGTGAGGTTGCCGGCCGGGATGATCAGCAGCGTGTGCCCGTCTCCCTTGGCGCGCTTGACCTTTTCCATGCCGATGTTGCCGGAGGCGCCGGTCGCGCTCTCCACCACCGCGGCGGTCTTGTAGCGCTGGCCCAGGCCGTCGGCCAGCACGCGCGCCAGCGTGTCCGTCGGGCCACCGGGCGGAAACGGCGACACCAGCGTGAAGCGGTCCGACGACAGTTGTCTTGCGACCTCGGCCGGGTCCTGCGCGGCGGCGGGAGCCGCAGCCGCCAGGGCGGCCGCAGCCACGATCCAGCACAGCGATACGCGTTTCATCGCACGCCCTCCTTCATGCGGTGGCGCCGGGGGCCGCCAGCGGCACCTGCCAGGCGTCGTAGCCGTATACCCAGTCGGCGTTGCCGCCCTGCTTGAGCCACTCGTTGCCGCGTGAGTTGCGCTGTACCTTGGCGGTGCGTTCCTTGCGACTGTTCTCGTAGCGCTGCAGTGCCTGCGGCACGTCCGCCACGCGCACGCCCGCCAGCGCACGCGCCAGCAGCACGGCGTCTTCCAGCGCCATGCAGGCGCCCTGTGCCATGAACGGCACCATCGGGTGGCAGGCGTCGCCCAGCAGCGTGATGGCGCCTTGCGACCAGCGCGGCATCGGCTCGCGCACGTGCAGCGCGGACTTGGTCACCTCGGTGCAGGCATCGAGCAGGGCGCGCGCCTC